>JBDTIO010000087.1:0-5245 GCA_039936375.1 Caldimonas sp.
AGCTGAAGAACGACGTCAGCGGCGCCAGCTCCAAGGTCGAACAGTTCAAGGCGACCTATCAGTACAACCTGTCGAAGCGCACCGCGATGTACGGTACCGCCTCCCTGCTGAAGAACAAGGACGCGACCCGTCTGTCGGTCTCCGGCGGCTCGACGATCACCGCGGCGCCGACCGCCGGTGGCGAGTCGAAGGGCTTCGAGCTCGGCGTTCGTCACTTCTTCTGATCGGCGGCTCGCCTCGCGCGAGTTCACTGCAGAAGCTAAAGGCCGCCTTCGGGCGGCCTTTTTCTTTTCTGCGTAGCAGATGTGGTGCGGGCAATCCCCTTTGACGCATGGCGCGTGTTTTGCTCTGATAGAGGGTGGCCTCCGGCGGCGACGAATTGCCTGACATTCCCCTCATGCTCGCCTTTGTACTTCGCCGAATCCTGCAGGCCGTGCTCGTGATGCTGACGGTCGCATTCATCGCGTTCATGCTGTTCCAGTACGTCGGCGACCCGGTGACCAACATCCTCGGCCAGGATGCGACCCCGCAGCAGCGCCACCAACTGCGCTCCGACCTGGGTCTCGATCAGCCCTTCCCGGTACAGTTCGTGCACTTCATCGGTAACGCCGTGCGTGGCGAGTTCGGATTGAGCCTGCGCCAAGGGCGGAAAGTCTCGTCGCTGATCGCCGAGCGGCTACCAGCGACGCTCGAGCTGTCCTTGCTCGCGGCCTTGATCGCGCTGGTCTTCGGCGTCCCGATGGGTGTTTATGCAGCCCTGCGGCGCGGCACATTCCTGTCGCAGGCGATGATGACGCTCTCGCTGATCGGTGTATCGCTGCCGACCTTCTTGATCGGCATTTTGCTCATCCTCGGCTTCGCAGTGACGCTGAAATGGCTGCCCAGCTTCGGGCGTGGCGAAGTCGTGTCCTTCGGCTTCTGGACCACCGGGTTGGCGACAGTCGACGGCCTCAAGCACATCATTCTGCCGGCCATCACTCTGGCGGTGTTCCAACTCGCACTCATCATGCGACTGGTCCGATCGGAGATGCTCGAGGTGCTGCGTGCCGACTACATCAAGTTTGCACGTGCACGCGGCCTGTCGGACCGTGCGGTCTATTTCGGCCATGCACTGAAAAACACGCTCGTTCCCGTGATCACGATCACCGGCCTGCAACTGGGCTCGCTCATCGCGTTCGCGATCATCACCGAGACGGTGTTCCAGTGGCCTGGCATGGGCCTGTTGTTCATTCAGGCCGTCAATTTCGCCGACATTCCGGTGATGGCCGCCTACCTGTGCCTGATCGCCCTGATCTTCGTCATCATCAACCTCGTCGTCGACCTGCTCTATTTCGCCGTCGACCCGCGGCTGCGCGTGGAGAAATCCGCAGGCGCCCACTGAATCCCAGTCCCGTTCACCAAAGGCTTCGCATGAAAAAAATCGTTCCCTTCGTTCTCGCCACGGCGCTGGCGCTCTCTGTCGGCGTGGCACAGGCTGTCACCTTGCGTGTGTCCAACCAGGGCGACGTGCAGTCGATGGATCCGCACTCGCTGAACGAGAGCCTGCAGCTGAGCTTCACGGGCAACGTCTACGAGCCACTGGTCGAACGCGACAAGACGATGGGCCTGACCCCGGCCCTGGCCACCAAGTGGACGCAGCAAAGTCCGACGGTATGGCGCTTCGACCTGCGCCAAGGCGTCAAATTCCACGACGGCACGCCGTTCACCGCAGACGACGTGGTGTTCACCTTCAAGCGCGCCGCGGGCGATGGCTCGGACATGAAGGGATACACCAATCCGATCAAGGAAGTGCGCAAGGTCGGTGAGTTCGCCGTCGAGATCGAGACGACGACGCCCTATCCGATCCTGCCCGACACGTTGACCACGCTCGCCATGATGAGCAAGAAATGGTGCGAAGACAACAAGGCCGAGCATCCGGTCGACCGGCGCAAGGGCATCGAGAACACGGCGAGCTTCAAGGCCAACGGCACGGGTCCCTGGCGGCTGCGCGAGCGCCAGCCGTCGGTTCGCACGGTGCTGGTCCGCAACTTCAATTACTGGGGCAAGAACGACAGCAACATCGATGAGATCGTCTTCACGCCGATCAGCAACGATGGGACGCGCGTGGCCGCCATGCTCTCGGGCGAGACCGACGTGATGGAACCGGTGCCGCTGCAGGACATCGAACGCATCAAGTCGGCGGGCGGCTTCACCGTGCTGCAGGGGCCGGAGCTGCGGACCATCTTTCTGGGCATGGACCAGAAGCGCGACGAGTTGCTCTTCAGTAACGTCAAGGGCAAGAACCCGTTCAAGGACGTTCGCGTGCGGCGCGCGTTCTACCAGGGCATCGACGAAGAGACGATCAAGAACAAGGTGATGCGTGGCGCCGCGATCCCGACGGCGCTGATGGTGGGCGCCGCCGTTCGAGGCTTTCAGCCCGATATGAACAAGCGCTTGCCTTACGACCCCGAGGCGGCAAAGAAGCTGCTCGCTGAGGCCGGCTATCCAAACGGCTTCGAAGTGACGATGAATTGCCCGAACGATCGCTACGTCAACGACTCGGCGATCTGCCAGGCGGTGGCCGCGAACCTTGCTCGCATCGGCGTCAAGATCAATCTGCAGGCGGAAACCAAGGTCACCTATTTCCCGAAGATCCTGCGCCGCGACACCAGCTTCTACCTGCTAGGCTGGACACCGAGCACCGTCGACTCGCACGACACGATGACCAACATCATGGCGACGCCGACCGACAAGGGACAGGGCCAGTTCAACCTCGGTTCGTACAGCAATCCCAAGTTCGACGAGCTGACGCACAAGGTGCAGTCGGAAACCGACCAGAAGAAGCGCAACGAGATGATCCGCGAAGCGTTCAAGATCCACCAGGACGACATCGGCCATATTCCACTGCATCAGCAGGCCTTGGCCTGGGCTTTCACAAACAAGGTGAGCCTGGTGCAGTTGCCGAACGACTACATGTACTTCAAGTGGATGACGCTCAAGTCGAAATAGCCGAGTCGGCGGTGCCCGGGGCGGTCGGCGTCATCGGCCCCGTGCGCCGGGACCTGCCTGCACCGGTTGCTTCTTCGGCGATGGCGCCGGGCCGCTGGGCGCGTTTTGTCGACGGCGACATCTGGCACTCGTTTCGCCGCTCGCCGATGGCCATGGGCTCAGCGGCGGTTGCGCTCATTTGCGTGTTCTGCGCCGTGTTCGCCGGCTGGGTCGCGCCGCACAATCCCACCGATCTCGCCACTCTCGAGCTCGGCGACTCGATGTTGCCGCCGGCGTGGATGGCCGGCGGAGTGACCAAATACCTGCTTGGCACCGACGAGCAAGGGCGCGACGTGCTTTCCGCCCTCATGTACGGCGCCCGGATTTCGCTCTTCGTCGGCGCGGCCTCGGTGCTGGTCTCGCTTCTGATCGGCGTGACCCTGGGCCTGGTTTCGGGCTACGCTGGTGGCCGGCTCGACGCGCTGATCATGCGCGTCTGCGATGTCATGCTTTCGTTTCCGTCGATCCTGATCGCGCTTCTGATCGCCGGAGTGGGGCACACGATGTATCCGAACGCGCATGACACCTTGGCGTTCGGCGTCCTCATCATCGCCATCGCCCTGCCGGGTTGGGTGCAGTATGCGCGAGCTGTGCGCGGCTCGACGATGGTCGAGCGACAGAAGGAATACGTCCAGGCGGCGCGCGTCATCGGCGTATCGCCGCTGCGCATCATGCGAAAGCACGTGCTTCCCAATGTCATGGGTCCCGTGCTGGTGCTGTCGACGATCCAGGTCGCCACGGCGATCCTGGCCGAGGCCACGCTCTCGTTCCTCGGCGTTGGCGTGTCGCCGACTTCGCCCTCGCTGGGCACCTTCATCAACGAAGGCCAGAAGCAGCTTTTCAGCGGCGCCTGGTGGCTGGTGATTTTCCCCGGTTCGATGCTGGTCATGATCGCACTCAGCATCAACCTGTTCGGCGACTGGCTGCGCGACGCATTGAACCCGCGCCTGCGTTGAAGGTCGAAGTGTGCCCCGCCTTGTGAAGGAGTCGACCATGCGTCATTCATCGATTTCACTCTCGGCCATCGCCGTGCTCGGCGCCTGCGCGCTGACAGCGTGCGCGAGTGCCGACTACCACTACTCGCAGTTGTACGGCAATCGCTATTTCCGAACGCCGATCGATACCTATCCGGTGGCCATCGTTCGAGTCGACGGCAAGGACAACGTCTTCAAACCGGCACTCGTCGATGCCGGCATGCGCCAGGTGACCGTCCAGGGTCCTCCCGGAGGTGCGGGCGGTGTCGGCCAGGAGAAGACCCTGGCTCTCGAGGTCGCGCCCTGCACGCGCTACTACCTCGTCGCGGTGAAGCAGAACAAGCTATCTTCGGATTTCGCGGTGCGAGTCGACTATCAGGAGCCGGTCAGCGGCTGCACGCCACCTCGTTCGTCCTGACCCCGCCGCTCATGCCCGACCCGCTGCTAGACGTTCGCCACCTCCGGGTCGAGTTTCCGACGCGTCGCGGCACGCTCGTCGCTCTCGACGACGTGTCCTTCGACATCGCGCCCGGTGAAATCCTGGGTGTCGTCGGCGAATCGGGAGCCGGGAAGTCCTTAACGGGCGCTGCCATCATTGGCTTGCTCGACCCGCCGGGTCGCATTGCCTCGGGTGAGATTCGTTTCGACGGCCGCCGTATCGATGCGCTGCCCTATGAAGAGATGCGCAAGGTTCGCGGCCGCTCGATCGGCGCCATCTTCCAGGATCCGCTGACCTCGCTCGATCCTCTCTACACCATCGGCCGCCAGCTCATCGAGACCATTCGGACACACCTGCCCGTTAGCCCCTCGGAGGCGCGGCAACGGGCGATCCGTCTGCTTCAGGAAACCGGCATCACTGCGGCCGAGGAGCGGCTCGAGCAGTATCCGCACCAGTTTTCGGGCGGCATGCGGCAGCGCGTGGTGATCGCGCTGGCGCTGGCCGGCGAGCCGCGCCTCATCGTCGCCGATGAGCCGACGACGGCGCTCGACGTTTCGATTCAGGCGCAGATCATCTTTTTGCTGAAGCGGCTCTGCAAGGAACACGGCGCCGCCGTCATGCTCGTCACGCACGACATGGGTGTGATCGCCGAGACCTGCGATCGGGTCGCCGTCATGTATGCGGGCCGCATCGTCGAGATCGGCCCGGTCGCCTCCGTGATCCACGCGCCGGCTCATCCTTACACCGCCGGGCTGATGGGCTCCATCCCGGCGATGGATGAAGATCGGGCGCGCTTGTTGCAGAT
>JBDTIO010000088.1:0-3431 GCA_039936375.1 Caldimonas sp.
GATCGTCGGCTCGATCATGGGCGCCGTGTTCTTCACGCTGCTGCTGCTGTCGGGCAACACCATGATGCAGGCGGTGCGCGAGCGCACCGGCGAGCTCGCGGTGCTGAAGACGATCGGCTTTTCGAACCTCAGCGTGCTGGCGATGGTGCTGGCCGAATCGGTGTTGCTGCTGGTGCTCGGCGGCCTCATCGGCCTGGGCCTGGCCAGCCTGCTCATCCCGGTGGTGAGCGGCGCCAGCGGCGGCATGCTGAACCTGCCGACCGTCGGCGCCAGTAGCTGGGGCCTGGGTGCGGCGCTGATGATCGTGATCGGCCTTCTCGTGGGCTCGCTGCCGGCGTGGAGCGCCATGCGGCTCAACATCGTCGACGCCCTGGCCGGCCGCTGAGGAGAACCCGAGCCATGCGGTTCCTGATGAACGTTCTTCTCTTCGTGCTGCTCATCGTCGTGCTGGCGGTCTGGGTGATGCTGCCGTGGCCGGGTGCGGTCGTGCTGGCCGTGCTGCTGGCCGCGTGGCTGCTGCTGACGCGGCGTGGCCGGCAGGCCGCTTCGGTGGCCAACGTCGGCATCAGCACCTTGCGGCAGCGGCTCGGCTCGTCGGCGGTGATCGTCGTCGGCATCGCCGGCGTGGTCGGCGTGCTCGTCGCCCTGCTCGCCATGGCCGAGGGCTATGCCGAGACGCTGCGTGCCACGGGCAGCGCCAACACCGTCGTCGTGATGCGCGGTGCCTCGGCGTCGGAAGTGATGTCGGTGCTCGATCACGACAGCGTCGTGCAGATTGCGCAGACGCCGGGCATCGCCCGCGGCGCGAAGGGCGAGCCGATCGCTTCCGACGAGCTCGTGCTCGCCGTCAACCTGCCGATCAAGAACGGGCTGCCCGACGAAGAGGGCAGCGCCCAGCTGCGCGGCGTGAGCGAGCAGGCGTGGGCGGTGCGGCCCCAGGTGAAGATCGTCGAAGGCCGGCGCTTCCAGCCGGGGCTGCGTGAGCTCATCGTCGGCCGCGGCGCCGCCAAGCAGTTCGCCAACCTCGTCCCGGGCCAGGACGTGAAACTGGGCACCCAGGTGTGGAAGGTGGCCGGCGTGTTCGCCTCGGGCGACGCGCTGGAATCGGAAGTGTGGGGCGACGCCGCAGTGGTGGCCGACACCTATCGCCGTGGCGCAAGCCGCGCCTCGGTGACCTTGCGCCTGGCCGACCCGAAGGCCTTTGCCGCGCTGAAGACCGCGCTCGATGCCAACCCGCAGCTCAAGGTCGACGAGAGCACCACGCTCGACTACTACAACAAGCAGTCGGAAGGCATGACCAAGATCATCCGCATCATGGGCATTACCGTCGGCGCGATCATGGCCATCGGTGCCATGTTCGGCGCGCTCAACACCATGTTCGCCGCCGTCGCCTCGCGTGCCCGCGAGATCGCGACGCTGCGCGCCATCGGCTTCGGCGGCCTGCCAGTGGTGGCGGCGGTGATGCTCGAGACGATGCTGCTGGCGCTGATCGGCGGCCTCATCGGCGGCATCGTCGCCTACCTGATCTTCAACGGGCAGGGCGCCTCGACGATGGCGGCGGGGTCGGTGGGGAAACTGAGTTTCGAGTTGAGAGTGACGCCGGAATTGTTGTGGACGGGGCTCAAGTGGGCGCTGGCGATTGGGTTTATCGGGGGGCTGTTTCCAGCAGTGCAGGCGGCTAGGTTGCCGGTGACCACAGCGCTACGAGAGCTTTAAAGGCAAAAGACCGGGGGGCAGCCTTTGCCGACGTGACGAGGATCAGCAGCCTTGACATGGGAAATCGGTTCGCGAAGCCAAGTCCGTTCCATCACCAGCCCACAAGCTCACGCGTCGCGAAAGGAGCCTGAGCGCCCAGCCAGCAATCGGGTCGCGGTGTAAGTCATGACGAGCGTGTCGTCTTGCTTGAACACGTCGATACGTGAGGTGACGACGGCGCGCCCGCTCTTGGACGTCGGCTTGATCGAGGTGACTTCCACGATCGCGTCGACTGAATCGCCCACAACCACCGGCGCAACGATTTTCTGCGTGATCTCGAGCAGTGCAAGACCGGTGCCTTGGATCATGGACTGAAGGATGAAGGCTTCGATGAAGCAGTAGGTGAGCGCCGACGGAACCGGGCGGCCTGCGATGGCGCCCTCACTGAAAGTCGAGTCGATGAAGATCGCCTCCAGCATCCCGGTCGCACCGAGGAAATTCACCAGATCAGCCTCGGTGATTGTTCGACGAAAAGTGCGAAATCTTTGGCCGACGCTCAGGTCTTGCCAGACGAATCCGAGGCCCAGTTTCTGCATTGCGTCCATCGGACCTACAGCCTCTTGGCTGCCGAGACAAGGCCTTCACGTACGCCTCGGGATTTCACCAGTTCGTCAATCGCGGTCGGGCTCAGCCCGGCCTCGATAAGGACTTCGCGCGTGTGTTCGCCCAGTCGTGGCGCCATCCTGGTCTCGGGACGGACGCCGTCGAAGCTGACCGGCACGCCCGGGAATCGAATGCCGCCCATCGCCGGGTCTTCGATCCGCGTGAAGAAACCCGTCTCGTTCAGGTGCGGGTCGTCGATCAAAGCGTCGAGGTCGGCGACCGGAGCTGCGGGAATTTCGAGTCGCTCACAGACGGCTATCCAGTGTGCGGTACTTGCTTTGGCAATATGCCCGGCGGCGAATTCGAGAAGCTCGCGGATGTGCTTGGTTCGATTGGCGATTCCCGCGTATTTGGGATCGACGGCCATGTCCGGCCGGCCCACCTCTTCGAATAGACGCTTCCAGTGCAGGTCGGTGTACGGGACCATGCAGATATAGCCGTCGGAGGTGGGATAGGGTCGCCGCCAGGGTGTCAGTACACGGGGATATCCGGGCGCCGCGAGCGCCGGATCAAAGTGCAATCCGTAGAAGTGCTCGACGAGATTGAAGGCGACCATCGATTCGAACATCGGGATCTCGACCAATGCGCCGCGGCCGGTTCGCTCGCGGGCGAACAAGGCCGCGAGAATGGCGTGCGCCGCCGTATGCGCGCAGGTCTTGTCTGCCGCGATCGTCGGCAGGTAGCGAACTTCCCCGGTTTGCCGCTGCATCAATGAGGCCAACCCCGACATTCCCTGAATGATGTCGTCGTAAGCCGGTCGACCGCTGTAGGGCCCGCCCGAAGAGAAGCCGAGTAGCGCTGCATATACGAGGCGCGGGTTGCCAGCCATCAAGGAAGCTGGCTCGAGACCGACTGCGGCCAGCTTCTGAGGCCGCATGCTGTGCATGAACACGTCAGCGCCGGCGATCAGCGACTGCATGGCACTGCGGCCGCTTTCGTTCTTCAGGTCGAGGACGATGCTGCGCTTGCCGCGGTTCGATCCCAGAAAGAGCGCAGACATGCCGCGCTCCGCGGCAGGGCCGGTATGACGAGTCGAGTCGCCCTCCGGGGCCTCGACCTTGATCACGTCCGCC
>JBDTIO010000089.1:0-3481 GCA_039936375.1 Caldimonas sp.
CGTCTCGCCGATGGTGCTGGCGTTCGGGTACGTCGTCGCGACGGGGCCGGTCGGCTTTTATTCGGTGTGGGCGAAGGAGCTGTTCGGCGTCGTGCCGTGGAACGTCTACTCGCTCACCGGCATCGCCGTCATCGCCGGCCTGACCCACGTTCCGCACGTCTTCCTCTACGCTGCGTCGGCGTTGAAGAGCCTGGGATCCGATGTCGAGGAAGCCGCGCGCATGGCGGGTTCGAGCCCGTTCCAGGTCGCCAGGGACGTGAGCCTGCCGATGGTCCGCCCGTCGCTGCTGTTCTCGGGCGTGCTCGTCTTCTTCCTGGGCTTTGAGATCTTCGGCCTGGCCCTCGTGCTCGGCGATCCCGAAGGGCATCTAGTCCTGGCGACCTACCTCTTCAAGCTCACCAACAAGCTCGGCACGCCGTCGTATCACCTGATGGCGGCAGTCGCTGTCTGCATCGTCGCGATGACCTTCCCACTCGTCATGCTGCAGCGCTTCCTGCTCAAGAACGCAGGCAAGTACATCACGGTCAAAGGCAAGGCCGGTCGACAACGGCCGCTGCCGCTCGGCCAGTGGCGCTGGATCGCCGCCGCGATCCTGGTGCTGTGGCTGTTCGTGACGGTCATCGTGCCGCTTTCGGGCATCGCCCTGCGCGCCTTCGTCAGCAACTGGGGCGAAGGCGTGCGCATCGCCGACGTGCTTACGCTCGACCACTTCCGCGAGGTCTTCGGCCAGCCGACTCTCGTTCGCGGCATCGTCAACACCGTGCTCATCGGCGTCATCGGCGGCGCGCTGGCGGTCGCCTGCTACACGGCGATCGGCCTGGCGACGCACCGCAAGAACGACAGCTGGTCCCGCTTCGTCGACTACCTCGTTCTCGTGCCGCGCGCCGTCCCGGGCCTCCTCGCCGGCCTCGCGTTCCTGTGGGTTTTCCTGTTCTTCCCGCCGCTCGCGCCGCTGCGCACGACGCTCTTCAGCCTATGGCTCGCCTACTCCGTCGTCTGGCTTGCGTACGGCCTCAGGCTGGTGTCGAGCTCGTTGCTGCAGGTCGGCCCGGAACTCGAGGAGGCGGCGCGCAGCGCCGGCGCGACGCCCGGCCAGGTCAGCCGTCATGTCACCCTGCCGCTCATCCGCTACGGCCTGCTGGCCAGCTGGCTGCTCGTCTTCATGATCTTCGAGCGCGAATATTCGACCGGCGTCTACCTGCTCGGCCCCGGCACCGAGGTGATCGGCTCGCTGCTTGTGTCGCTGTGGGGAACGGGCGGTGCCGACATGGTGGCCGCGCTCTCGCTGATCAACGTGGTGCTGGTCGGCGTCGGCCTGGCCGTGGCGCTGCGCTTCGGAGTGAAACTGCATGACTGAAGCCGCTACCGCTGGCTCTGCCGCCGCGCCGGGTACCAAGCTCCGCGTCGAGGATCTGCACCTTTCCTATGGCGACAACGCCATCCTCAAGGGCGTCTCGATGCAGCTGGCGCAGGGCGAGGTCGTCTCGTTGCTCGGCCCTTCCGGCAGCGGCAAGACGACGCTGCTGCGCGCCGTCGCCGGGCTCGAGCCACCGCATCGCGGCACGATCCGCATCGAGGACCGCCCGGTCTTCGATGCCGGCAGCAAGCTGGAAGTGCCCGCCGAAAAGCGCAATCTCGGCCTCGTCTTCCAGTCGTACGCGCTATGGCCGCATCGCACCGTTTTCGACAACGTCGCCTACGGTCTGAAGTTGCGAAAGGTGTCGTCCGCCGAGACCCGGCAGCGCGTCGAGTCGGCCCTCGGCAATCTCGGCCTCGGCCATCTGGGCGAGCGGCTGCCGCACCAGTTGTCGGGCGGCCAGCAACAGCGCGTGGCGATCGCCCGGGCACTGGTCTACAACCCGCCCGTCATCCTGATGGACGAGCCGCTGTCCAATCTCGACGCCAAGCTGCGCGAGGAAGCGCGTGCGTGGCTGCGCGAGCTGATCCTGAAGATGCGCCTGTCGGCGCTGGTCGTCACCCACGATCAGAATGAGGCGATGGCGATGTCTGATCGCATTCTTCTGCTCAACAACGGCGTCATCGAACAGCAGGGTACGCCGCAGGAGCTGTACGGCCACCCGGATACGCTCTTCGTCGCCGACTTCATGGGCAGCAACAATCGCATCGAAGGCAAGGTCGCCGAGGAGCGCGGCGGCGAGATGAAGCTGGCGGGCGACGGCTGGCAGCTCTGGGGGCAGACCCGCGGCATCGCCGCCGCAGGGGCCCAGGCCACGGGCATGATTCGTCTGGAGCGCGTTCACCTTGCGGCCGGCGCCGGCGAAAACACCATTCAGCTGACTCTTGTGACCTCGATGTTCATCGGTGATCGCTGGGAATATCTGTTCCAGCGCAACGACCTGCGCCTGCGCGCCTACGGCTCGATGGCGCTCGCCGCCGGCGATCAGTGGCTCGAGATTCCCCGGGAGAGTCTCTGGATCTTCTGATCATCGCCTGCAGCGCGGCACGTCGCTTGCTCCCGAACTCCGGATTGCAACCTGCGCACTGGAGCTGATGGAGAAGTTTCGCCTCGACAAATGGCTCTGGGCTGCGCGCCTCTACAAGACGCGCGGCCTGGCCGCCGAGGCCATCGGCAAGGGACGGATCGTCGTCAACGGTGTGGCGGCCAAGGCCGCGCGCGAGTTGCATGAAGGCGACGTCATCGACGTGCGGGAACCGGCCTCCGTCCGAACACTCGTGGTGCGCGCCCTGAGCCGGCTTCGCGGCCCGGCCACGGTGGCTCAGACGTATTACGAGGAAACGCCGGAAAGCGTCGAGCGGCGCCTGGCCGCGGCGGCCCTGCGCCGAGATCAGCCCGAGCCGGCGGCGGCCCTCGAAGCCGGGCGCCCCACCAAGCGCAACCGGCGTCAACTGGCCGACTGGAACCGCTGGAGCGCTACCGCCGAGCCTGACTGAGCGAGAAAGCCGCGCCGAAGCGTAAATAGCCCCTTGAAAGGCAAGGGGATGCGCCCCACCTCGATGGGATGAACGAAGCAAGGTCCCCGACGCCCGCCGACCCGGCTGCCTCAGAAGCCAACGTTGGCGACCCCGCGGCCGCCGCCGCTGGAAGCTCGCCGTCGAATCTCGAAGCTCGCCATGCCGAGCTTTCCGACGCCTTCCTGCGAGCCAAGGCCGAGGCCGAGAACACCCGTCGCCGTGCCGAAGAAGAAATCGCCAAGGCACGAAAGTTCGCCGTCGAGAGCTTTGCCGAGAGCCTGTTGCCTGTCAAAGACAGTCTCGAATCGGCGATCGCCATTCCGGCGGCGACGCCGGAGCAGCTTCTCGAAGGCGTGCATGCCACTTTGCGCCAGCTGAGCGCCGCCCTGGAGCGCAACAAGGTCATCGAGATCAACCCTACGCCGACCACCCGCTTCGACCCGCATCAGCACCAGGCGATCAGCGTCGTGCCGGCGCAGCAGGAGCCCAACACGGTAGTTGCCGTGCTGCAGAAGGGCTACCTCATCGCCGACCGCGTCTTGCGGCC
>JBDTIO010000090.1:0-15226 GCA_039936375.1 Caldimonas sp.
ATAGCGATTTCGCGGCCCCGCAGTCTTGAACCTCGGTCGTCGACGGTCCCTCGGCGAGCGGTACCGCGCCGCTGGCGCGGCTGTATTTCTTGGAACCCATTAAGCGTGGACTCTATACCGCCACGCTCGATGGACTTCGGCAGATGTCTGGCCCTCGGTCGCCTGCTTCTGAAGTGCGCGGTCTGACCCGGCCGTCGCAATGTCGAAAGGTTCTTTTCCGCTTCGCGAGATCGAGCCCTGCCGTCGCCCGGCCGGTCCATCTCGCGCCGCCGTCGGCAACGCTCGAGTCCCCGGCGGGCCCGCAGGCCGGGCGCGTATCGCGCTCGCCGACGTGCGCGGTGGGCAGCTTCGCAGCGATGGAAGGCGTCGCCGGTCGCAACGAAATGGCGTCGCTCCTTGTCGGCATGGCGCGCCGCTTCCGCGTCTGCGTTCCCGCCAGCGGGCCTTCCCGCCGCTTCTAGGCAGGGCCCCTGGCTCGCCGACAATCCCGATCATCCGCAACTGCTCGTCAGCAAGGGCTTGCCGGAGAACGACGACTTCATTCGCATGTTCCAAGAGGTCGGTCGCGAGCCTGGCGCCGAGATGGTCTTCTGACGGTCTGTCGTACTACTCTATTCTCCCGATGGCATGAGCACTGACGACGATCAGCCGACCCGGATCCTTCCCCCCCAGGCGGCCCAGGTCGGCCCGCAAGAAAGCCCCACCACGCCGCCTCGGGAGCCTTTTGCGCCAGGGGGCGATGCCACCGTGATCGTGCCCCATGCCGGGCCGGTCCCGTCGCAGAGGGGTGGCAACACGCTGCCAACCGGTTCTTATCTCGGCGAGTTCGAGATCATTACGGTCATCGGCGAGGGAGGCTTCGGCATCGTCTACCTAGCCGAGGATCATTCGCTTGGCCGGTGTGTCGCCCTGAAGGAGTACATGCCATCCTCGCTGGCGCAGCGCGTCGGCGGCGCGCTGGTGTCGGTGAAGTCCGAGCGCCATCGTGAAACCTTCGAAGCGGGCCTGAAGAGCTTCGTCAACGAAGCCCGGCTGCTTGCCCAGTTCGACCATCCTTCGCTGGTCAAGGTCTATCGCTTCTGGGAGGCCAACGGTACGGCCTACATGGTGATGCCGTTCTACGAAGGCATCACCCTCAAGGATGAGTTGAAGGCAATGGGCGCGCCGCCCGACGAGACGTGGTTGCGCGACTTGCTGGAACCCCTCACCGAGGCCTTGGCGGTCATCCACGCCGAGCAATGCTTTCACCGAGACATCGCTCCCGACAACGTCATCCTGCTGAAGGGGAGCAACCGGCCCCTGCTGCTCGACTTCGGCGCTGCCCGTCGCGTGATCGGCGACATGACGCAGGCCTTGACGGTGATTCTGAAGCCGGGCTACGCGCCAGTGGAACAGTACGCCGAAGTGCCGGGCATGAAGCAAGGCCCATGGACGGACGTCTATGCGCTGGCAGCCGTCGTCCACTACGCGATCACCGGCAAAACGCCGCCGACGTCGATCGGCCGGCTGATGAACGACAACTTCGTGCCGATGGCACAGGCCGGCGCCGGCCGCTACAGCCCGCAATTTTTGGCGGCGATGGATCGCGCGCTGGTCGTCAAGCCGGAGCAGCGAACAGCGTCCATCGACGCCCTGCGTCACGACCTTGGCATGGAGCCGAGCGCGCCGGACCCGTCGAAGGCCGCGCGACGGAGCGGCCCGGCGACGGTGGCCGGAGCCTTGCCCGCAGTTGCGCGCAAGAGCCGTGTGCCGGTCTTTGTGGGCATCGCCATCGTTGTCCTGCTGGCCATCGCCGGCGGCTGGTATGGATGGCTGAGCTCGAGGCCGGCGACGTCGCCCGCTATCGGGGCGACGGCCGCGCCCGCTGTCGTTGTTGCTCCACCGGCGAGCGCACCGATTGCCGCCGCACCCATTGCCGCTGCCACGCCGGCAACGGCTTCTGATCGGGCGGCCACGGTCGAGCCGCTACCGTCGGGTCCTTTCGATCCGAGCCGCGAATTCGAACGCGTCGCTGCCGCACAGTCACCCGATTTCAAGGTCGAAGCGGCGGCCGACAAGCCGCTGCTGAAGATCGACAAGGACATGATGTCGTTCAAGGTGAAGAGCGAAAAGGAAGGCTACCTGTATGTCTTCCAATATGGCAGCGACGGCGGAATCGTTCAGATCTTTCCGAACACTGCCGCAAAGAACAACAGGATGCGGGCCGACAGCACGCTGTCCCTGCCGCCCAGGAATGCGGGCACGATGGCCGGAGGGCCGCCGGGCACCGATCGTCTGATCGCCATCGTCTCGCAGTACCCGCGCGATTTTTCCGCGCTCGGTTTGAAGGTGAACGAAGGCTTCGGGCAGACCACGCTCAAGGCGGCCAGCAACGCCGCGCTGGCCCAGGGGGGCGGGGCGTCGATCTTTGCCGGCAAGGCGATCTGTCAGCAGCCATGCACCGACGAGTACGGAGCGGCCTTGTTCGCAGTCGACGAGATCAAGTGACGCGCTGCTGCGTCGCCATCTCGAATTGATCAAGGAGAAAACACATGGCAGACGACGACTGGACCCCCGACTTCGGAACGCTCGACGCAGAAGCGCCGCCGTGGGCCGCCAAACGACCCGTGCGGATCGCCGTGCTCGGCGACTTCAGTGCGGGCGCTGCCTCGGGGCGACTCGAGACCGGCGACGACCTGGCGCGGCGCAAGATGATTCCGGTCGAGTTCGATTCGCTCGAAGACATGCTGGCTCGCCTCGAGGTGAAGCTGGCGTTGCCGATCGGCGGAGGCGGCGATGGCGTCGAAGTCGAGTTCGGCGAGCTCGACAGCTTCCATCCCGACTCGCTCTATCGCGAGCTGCCGATGTTCCGCTCGCTCGTCGATCTGAGAAAGCGCCTGAACAACACGGCGACGTTTGCCAAGGCCGCTGCGGAGGTGCAGGCCATGGGCGGGGGCGGCAAGCGCCGCGCATCGCGCAGCGGCAGTCGGCGCTCGAAAAGTGGCGCACCGGCGGCCGACGCCAAGCTTTCCGATTTCGCGCGCCTCGTCGGCATCGCCCCCGACGTGCGTGTCGACACACCGGTCGATGCCTTGCTCAAGCGCATTCTCGGACCGTTCGTCACCCAGGCACCCGATCCGAAGCGCGATGCGCTCGTCGCCATCGTCGACAGCGCGCTCTCGGATGCGATGCGCACCGTGCTGCATCACGCCGAGTTCCAGAATCTCGAGGCGCTCTGGCGCGGCATGGACATGCTGCTTCGGCGAGTCGAAACGGGTCCGTCCTTGCAGGTGCTGCTCGTCGACATGTCGGCAGAGGAATTTGCCGCCGATCTCAGTAGCGCCAGCGACCTGAGCGAAACCGGCCTGTATTCGATGCTCGTCGACAAGCCATCGCAGGACAAGGGCGGCGGCGTGTCTCTGATACTCGGCCTCTACCAGTTCGAGCCGACGCCGCCGCACGCCGAACTGCTTGGCCGGATGGCGAAGGTCGCCAAGCTTGCCGGGGCGCCCTTCATCACCTCGATCAGCGCCGATGCCTTCGCCGATCGCAGGAATGCACCGCATCCCCTGATGGCGCAAGCGCTCGAAGCGCTGCGCGAGCTGCCGGATGCGTCGCACCTCGTCTTGCTCGCGCCGCGTTTCATGCTGCGCCATCCGTACGGCAAGAAGAGCGATCCCATCACCGCCTTCACTTTCGAAGAGTTCACCCCGGAAGAGGGGTTGCGCGGCATGCTGTGGGGCCATCCGGCGCTGCTGGCTGCTTCGGTGCTGGCCGCACCGACCGGCAGCACGCTGTCGATCGGCGATCTTCCGTTTCACTACGTCGTCGATGGTGACGGGGATCAGGTCGCCCTGCCGACGACCGAGCGACTCGTCAACCTTGCGGCAGCCGAAATGTTGCGACGGGTCGGGATCGACGCGCTCATGGCACACAAGGGTCAGCCCGAGCTGCGCATTGCCGGACTCGACGCGATGAATGGCGATCCGATCGTGCTTGCCGGCATGCCCAAACCGGCGGCGCGGATGTCGTTCACCACGTCCGTGCAGGGCAAGATGCCCGATCCGCAAAGGGCGGCGAAAGGCGGCAAGTCGAAGGCCAAGGTGGTCGAAGACGACGAGAAGGTTGCCGCGAGCGACGCCGACGAGACAAGCGACAGTGCCGCCAGCGACGCCGCGCCCGACAGTCCCGGGGATTCGAGTCTCGACGATCTCCTGGCCAGCCTCGGCGACGACAGCAGCACCACGGGCAGCGACGCCGACGCCGCGGATTCGGCGGAGGCGCCGGCCGAAGAAGGCGAAATGGATCCCGATCTCGCCGCGTTGCTGAAGTCGCTCGAATGACCTGGGCGCTGTGCCGTCCTGCCTCTCAGGAGGCGGTCGGCATGGCCCCGCCTTCGTCATCTTCATCTTCATCGTCGCTGGTCGAGGGCAACCCGCCGACGCGATAGCTTTCCGACGCCCACGCGCCCAAATCGCCCAGGCGGCAGCGTTCGCTGCAGAACGGCCGAAACCGGTTGTTCACCGCGTAGACGCTTTCGCCGCCGCAGCCTGGGCAGCGCACGACGCGTCGCGGCTCGTTAGCGGCATGTCGATCTGGCAACGCCTTCTCCTCAGGCGCAGAGGGTCAGCTCGAAGCTCGCGTCGACGGCGCTCGGGCGGAGTCGCCCGTCCGGTTCCTGACGCATGAGCCGCACCTGCACCATCAGCCGATGGCCGCTGATCTCGGGGACCAATTCGGGTTCGCCATTGAGGCGCACCCGCATCAGCTGAAAGACCCGACCGGCGGGAAGACTCTGCGAGTACTGGCCGCCGATCGCCGTGACCTTGTGTGGCGTACCCGAGTCGCGCAGCAGACCGAGCAGCACATGCAGGGCTTCGGCCAACGGCATCAGCGAGGTCACCCACTGCAGCAGATCGGCGCGACGCCGGGCGGGCTCCTGCTGCTGCCAGGCGTAGTAAGCAGGCAAGTCGAATCCGCACGTGCCGCCGGGAATGCTGATGCGGCTGCGAATGCTCATCAGCCATTCGTTCGTCGTCAGCGTCGCGCCCGCTTTGCCGGACACCTGGTTGAGGCGCGCATGAGCGCCATCGATGCGTCCGATCACCTCGTCGAGCACGGCCTCGGCGATCGACGGATTGCCGCGATAGCCGGCCAGTTGCTGGCGATGCTTCTCGAGCTCCTTGAGCAGATCTGATTTCAGATCGGCGCGCGAGCCGACGTCCATGATCTCGAAGATCGTCGCCAGCGCGTGATGGTGATCGACGGCGGCATCTCTTTCGATCAGCTGACCGAGCCGATCGAAGAGATGTTCGAGCCGGAGCATGGTCCGGATGCTCTCGTTGAAGGGATATTCGTACAGGATCAATGCAAGGTCCCGATTCGATCGGCGCGAACGACAGGACCACGCCCGTGCGGTGCAGGCGGCGATTGTTTCACAGCGACTCCGGCTCCCTTCGTCGGCCGGTTATGGCCGCAACCCGGTTCCTTGGCGCCAGAGCATACGGACTGTATGTCCGAGCTCTGCGAGTGAAAGGTCTTGGTTGTGAATCACGGCGTCGGCCGCGCCGCGTCGGGCGGGGCGGCTCGCTTGTTGATCGATGACGGCTCGCACCGCGTCGGCAGTCCATCCGGGGCGCGTCAGCACCCGTTCTATCTGCAGGGCCTCGGCGCAGTCGACCAGCCAGACACGATCGACCCGGGCCCGCCAACGGCGCTGCGACTCGACCAGCAACGGGATGTCGAGCACCAGGACAGGCGCATTCGACGCCGCGCCCAGGGTTTCGACTTCGCGCCCGATTCGCGGGTGAAGAATGGCCTCGAGCTGATGCCGCACCGTGGCGTCCGCGAACGCGGCAGCGCGCATGCGGGCGCGATCGAGGCCGCCGTCGGGCGCAATGAAGCCGAGGCCGAAGACGGCTCTGATTTCATCGATCGCGGCGCCGCCAGGAAGAGTCAGCGAACGGGCGATCGCATCGGTGTCGATCAGAGTCGCACCGAGCTCGACGAGGGTCGACGCGACGGTGCTCTTGCCGCTGCCGATACCGCCGGTCAGGCCGATGCGAAGCGGCGGTGACATCACCCCGGTCGTTCAGGCCCAGCCGAGCCAGCCGAGCACGCGCGCCTGCCCGGCGAACATGACGACAATGGCCGCGCCGGCCAGGAACGGGCCGAACGGGACATAGCGTCCTTCACGCAACGCGGCACTCATCTTCATGGCGATGCCGACGACGGCGCCGATCAACGAGGCGGCGAGCACGATCGGCAGGATCATCTTCAACCCCAGCCAGGCGCCGAGCGCGGCGAGGAGCTTGAAGTCGCCGAAGCCCATGCCTTCCTTGCCGGTGGTCAGCTTGAAGAGCCAGTAGACGCACCACAGCGACAGATAGCCGGCGACAGCGCCCCAGACGGAGTCACCGAGCGGAATAGTCCAGCCGAGTGCGGCCGTGACGAGGCCGGCCCAGAGCAGCGGCAACGTCATGTTGTCGGGAAGCAGAGTGGTGTCCCAGTCGATGCCGGCGAGCGCGACCAGCGTGGCGCAGAAGCCGCACCAGAGCAGCGCCACGGGTTGCGCACCGAAGCGCCAGCCGACCGCGGCGAAGAGGAGGCCGGTGAGGGCTTCGACGACCGGATAGCGCGGTGAGATGCGTGTCTTGCATGCCGAACATCGACCGCGCAGCCAGAGCCAGCTGGCCAGCGGAATATTTTCGTACCAGACGATGGCGTGCCCGCAGGAGGGACAGCGCGAGGCCGGTGTCGCCAGCGAGATCACCGGCGTCTCGGGCGTTGTGACGCCGAGCAGATCGGCACTTTCCTGCTTCCAGCCGCGCTCCAGCATCAGCGGTAGGCGGTGGATGACGACGTTCAGGAAACTGCCGATGCAGATTCCGAAAATGGCCAGCACAAAAGGCGAGAGCAGGACCTCGGCAGGGGGCATCTCGTGCTGACGGATCCCTGACTCAGACCACCTGGCCGAGCTTGAAGATCGGCAGGTACATCGATATGACGATGCCGCCGATGAGAACGCCAAGGATGACGATGATGAAGGGTTCCATCAGGCTCGACAGGCCCTTGACCGCTTCGTCGACCTCGTCCTCGTAGAACTCGGCCGCCTTGCCGAGCATGGCATCGAGCGAACCGGACTCCTCGCCGATGGCGCACATCTGCAGCACCATGACGGGAAACACGCCGGTCGACTGCATCGAGTTGGTCAGCGACGAGCCGGTCGAGACGTCCTTCTGGATCTTCTCGGTCGCCTCGGCGAAGACCGCATTGCCCGAAGCGCCGCCCACCGAATCGAGCGCTTCGACGAGGGGAACGCCGGCAGCGAACATGGTCGACAGCGTACGCGTCCAACGGGCGATGGACGACTTGTTGACGAGCGACCCGAACACCGGCACCCGCAGAAGCAGGCGATCCATGTACTTCTGCATCTTGACCGAGCGGCGCCACGATTGCATGAAGAAATAGATGCCGCCGAAGATGAACCCGAAGATCAGGTACCAGTAGGAGGTGAAGATTTTCGACAACGCGATCACGACCATGGTCGGCGCGGGCAGGTCGGCACCGAAGGACTTGAAAACGTCTTCGAAGGCGGGGATCACGAAGATCATGATCACGGTCAGAACGACGAACGCGACGACCAGCACGGCGACCGGGTAGATCAGCGCCGACTTGATCTTGTTCTTGATCGCCATCGTCTTTTCCTGATAGACGGCGAGGCGATCGAGCAGCGTTTCGAGAATACCGCCGGCTTCGCCGGCTTCGACCAGATTGCAGTAGAGGCCGTCGAAATAGAGCGGGTACTTTCGGAACGCCACTGACAGGCTGGTTCCGGTCTCGACGTCGGAGCGGATGTCGGTGAGCAGGCGCGTCATGCGCGCGTTGGTGCTGCCGCGGGCGACGATGTCGAACGACTGGATCAAAGGCACGCCGGCGCGCATCATGGTCGAGAGCTGGCGGGTGAAGATGGCGATGTCTTTCTGCTTGATCGCCTTGCCGCCGCTGGTGCGGCGCTTCTTCACCTTGTTGACCATCACGCCCTGGCGGCGCAGGCTGGCGCTCACCATAGCCTCGCCGCCCGCGCGCATCTCGCCACGAACGGCCTTGCCGTTCTTGTCCTTGCCTTCCCATTCGAAGACAAGTTCCTTGATTCGCTGCTTTGCAGCCAGTGCCGTTGCCATGTCGTTTCGGAGGACCGATCCCGCCTTTCGATTTGTCGCCGCTACTCGTTGGTGACCGAGATCACCTCTTCGAGTGTCGTCATGCCGGAGCGCACCTTGAGCAGCCCGGATTGGCGCAGGTCGCGAACTCCTTCACGCTGCGCCTGAGCCGCAATGTCCATCGACATGCCCGAGCCCAGGATGATCTTCTGAATCTCTTCGGAAATGGGCATGACCTGGTAAATGCCGACCCGTCCCTTGTAACCGTTGTTGCACATCGAACATCCGACCGCCCGAAACGGCTTCCAGTTGCCGTCGAGATCCTCCGGCTTGAAGCCGGCCTTCAGCATCGCTTCGCGAGGATAGTCGGCCGGCGCCTTGCAGTTCTCGCAGAGCTTGCGCGCCAGCCGTTGCGCCGTGATGAGCAACACGCTCGCGGCAATATTGAAGGCCGCGACGCCCATGTTCGCGAGCCGGGTCAGCGTTGTCGGCGCGTCGTTGGTGTGCAGCGTCGACATCACCATGTGGCCGGTTTGCGCCGCTTTGATCGCGATGTCGGCGGTCTCGAGATCGCGAATCTCGCCGACCATGATGATGTCGGGATCCTGGCGCAGGAACGATTTCAGTGCGACGGAGAAGGTCAGGCCTGCACGGTCGTTGACGTTGACCTGATTGACGCCGGGCAGGTTGATTTCCGCCGGATCTTCGACGGTCGCGATGTTGACGCCCGGCTGGTTCAGGATGTTGAGGCAAGTGTAGAGCGACACCGTCTTGCCGCTGCCGGTGGGCCCGGTGACGAGCACCATTCCGTAAGGCCGCTGGATCGCCTTCATCAGGCGATCTTTTTCGATCTTTTCGTAGCCCAGCGCTTCGATGCCGACCTTGGCGCTCGACGGATCCAGAATCCGGACGACGATCTTCTCGCCGAACAGCGTGGGCAATGTGCTGACGCGAAAGTCGATTGCCTTGTTGCCGAACTTCAGCTTCATGCGACCATCTTGCGGCACCCGCTTTTCGGCGATGTCGAGACGCGAGATGACCTTGATGCGAGCGGAGAGCTTGTCCTTGATCGCGAGCGGCGGTTGGGTGATCTCGCGCAATTCGCCGTCGACGCGAAAGCGAACGCGGTAGTGGTATTCGTAAGGCTCGAAATGCAGATCGGAAGCGCGTAGGTTGATCGCGTCGATCAACATCTTCTGCAGGAACCGGACGACCGGCGCGTCCTCGACTTCGCTCGTGACCTCGTGTGTGTCGGTCTGCGTCGTGACGTCGTCGGTGACATCGAATTCGAAGTCGCCCGAGGCGAGCGCCTCCATCGTTTCGGTCGCGCTGGAGCCGGTTGCCTCGAGCAGCTTCGAGAGCTTGTCGTGCTCGACGACGACCCACTCCGGCGAGAGCTGGGTGGCGAATTTGATCCGCTCGGCCGCTTCCTGATCGGTCGGATCAGCACCGCCGATGAAGATGCGATTGCCGCGCTTTCCGAGAACGATGATCTGATACTGCGCCGCGAGCTTGCTGTCGATGACGTTTTTCGGCAGCTTTTGAGCATCGACCGCGTTGAGGTCGAGGAGCGGCAGGGCAAGAGCGGCGGCCAGGGTATGCGCAAGATCGGCGGGCGAAACCGCCCCCGTCGCGATGACCGAGCCGACGAAGCTGGTGCGCTTGTCGCGCGAGCTGCGAACCAGCTCTTCGGCCGTCTTGCCGTTGAGCTTGCCTGCGTGGACCAGCACCCTCGCGACGCCAGAGAGTGCTGAATGCGGGGCTTCGGCAAGGGTATCCAACCTGGGCGCGCTCGTTCAATCCTTGAGGTAACAGACGATCATCGCCGATTCGTCCAGGGCTGTAAACGCTGGCTTCGCGCGGAGCCGTCAAGAATTCACGCCGCTGTGTAGGCCCGTCCACGAACGCCGGATGCGCTGGCGCCAGATCCTGCGACCCGGTGAAAATTCGATGGTCGGGGTGAGAGGATTCGAACCTCCGGCCTCTACGTCCCGAACGTAGCGCTCTACCAGGCTAAGCTACACCCCGATGTCGTGGTGCCGGATCGTCTCGATAGGCACCGCATCGGCCCGTGGCGGCGCGTCAGAAAGAGCGCTCGACGGATCGAACCGACAAGTCTAGCAGAGCCTCTCGATACGTCGATGGCGGCAGCAGCTCCAACGTCTTGCAGGCCTTGTCCGCTTCGGCACGGGCAGCGTCTCGGGTTGCGGACAGCGACCCGGTCGCGCGCACGATCTCCACCACCTCGGCCAGCCGCGCCACCTCGCCATGCTCGATCGCGCCGCGCACGAGTGCGCGTTGCGCCGGAGTGCCGCGTTCCATGGCGATCAGGAGCGGCAGCGTCGGCTTGCCTTCCCGCAGATCCTCGCCGACGTTCTTTCCCAGTTGCGAAGTCGCGCCTTCGTAGTCGAGCAGATCGTCGACCAGCTGAAACGCCGTGCCGAGCGAACGGCCGTAAGCGGCACAGGCTTCTTCGGTCGCCGCGTCGGCTTCTGCCAGTACCGCACCGAGCCGGGCACTCGCCTCGAACAGCTTGGCGGTCTTGAAGCGGATGACTCGCAAGTAGTCGTCGACGCTCAGGTCGGGATCGTGCATGTTCATCAGTTGCAGCACCTCGCCTTCAGCGATGACGTTGGTCGCGTCGGCGAGCACTTCGAGAACGCGCATGCGACCCGACGAAACCATCATCTGGAACGCGCGGGAATAGACGAAGTCGCCCACCAGAACGCTGGCGGCATTGCCGAACAACGCATTGGCGGTGCGCCGGCCGCGGCGAAGCGACGATTCGTCGACAACATCGTCGTGAAGCAGCGTGGCCGTGTGAATGAATTCGACCGTCGCCGCGAGCTCGAACCGCTCGCGGCCGGCAAAGTCGAGCGCGCCCGAAAACAGCAGCACCAACATCGGCCGGATTCGCTTGCCACCGGCACTGATGATGTAGGTGGCGATCTGGTCGATGAGCGCGACGTCGGAGGAAAGGCGACGGCGGATCACCGCGTCGACCTGGTGCATGTCGTCGGCGACCAGCGAAAGCGCGCTGGAAGGAGGCGCAGCGATGGGCGAAAGCGAAGCGGACACGGCGTGTGGGAGCGGGTCGGGTCATTATAGGAAGCGCCCGGACGACACGACTTGCGCAGCGAAGGCTGCACCAATCCACCGGGCTTTTTGGCGCCGGCCGGCGCTCCTCGCTTGACCCGCCATGGTATAGTCGCAGGCTTTTCTATAGAGCGGCAGGATCAAGGCATGTACGCGGTCATCAAAACCGGCGGCAAACAATACAAGGTCGTCGCCGGCGAAACCCTCAAGGTCGAGCGGCTCACGGCTGATGTCGGCCAGGAAGTTCGGCTCGATCAGGTCCTGGCGATCGGTGCCGGTGCCGAGTTGACCACAGGAGTGCCACTCATTGCCGGCGCCAGTGTCGTTGCCAGCGTCGTCTCGCACGGGCGCCACGACAAGGTTCGCATCTTCAAGATGCGTCGGCGCAAGCACTATCAGAAGCGCCAGGGCCACCGCCAATCGTTTACCGAGATCCGCATCACCGCAGTCAACGCTGCCTGACGCGGCGTTGCGGCTAGGAGTCATTCATGGCACAGAAAAAAGGCGGCGGCTCGACGCGAAACGGCCGTGATTCGCAACCCAAGATGCTCGGCGTCAAGGTCTTCGGTGGCCAGACGATACCGGCCGGCTCGATCATCGTGCGGCAGCGTGGAACCAAGTTTCACGCCGGTCCCAACGTCGGCATCGGACGTGACCACACCTTGTTCGCGCTCGTCGATGGTCAGGTCAGCTACGCAGTCAAAGGTCCGCGCAATCGCCAGACCGTCGAGGTCAAGACAGGCTGACCGGACCGGCTTTTGCCGTCAGACGAAAGCCTCGGCCCGCCGGGGCTTTTTCATTTTCGCGCTGCACGTAAGATTTGAGCGTCGCCATCGCGACGAAGCGAGGTTCGCATGAGCTGGAGCGGCACCATACTGATCATCGCCGGCGGCCTGTTGCTGGCCAACAATTTCGGCTATCTCCATTGGGGCTGGATGCAGCAGTGGTGGCCGGTCGTCCTGATTGCTCTCGGCATCTGGTCGGTGCTGCGGCCGCGCCGCGGCGACCGGCATCCGTCGCGGGGCGCCGACCGCGGCCCATGAAATTCGTCGACGAAGCGACGATCGAGGTCGTCGCCGGCGACGGCGGCAACGGCTGCATGAGCTTTCGCCGCGAGAAGTTCATCCCTTTCGGCGGCCCGAACGGGGGCGACGGCGGCCGCGGCGGCAGCGTCTACGCCGTCGGCGACGTCAATCTCAACACCCTGATCGACTTCCGCTATGCGCGACGGCACGAGGCCAGGCGTGGCGAGAACGGGCGTGGTTCCGACCAATACGGGGCCGCCGCCGATGACATCGTGCTGCGCATGCCGGTCGGAACCATCATTGCCGACGCCGAGACCGGCGAGCGTCTCGCCGAGCTTCTCGAACCTGGCGAGAAGATCGTCATCGTCAAAGGTGGCGACGGTGGCTTCGGCAACCTGCACTTCAAGAGCAGCACGAACCGGGCGCCTCGGCAAAAGACGCCGGGCTGGCCAGGCGAGCATCGCAAGCTGAAGCTGGAGTTGCGAGTCCTCGCCGACGTCGGCCTGCTCGGCATGCCGAACGCCGGCAAGTCGACGCTGATCGCGGCGATCTCGAACGCCCGGCCGAAGATCGCCGACTATCCGTTCACAACGCTGCATCCCAACCTCGGCGTCGTCCGGGTCGGCCCCGAGCAGAGTTTCGTCGTCGCCGATATTCCCGGGCTGATCGAGGGCGCGGCGGAAGGTGCGGGGCTGGGCCACCTGTTCTTGCGTCATCTGCAACGGACGCGTCTGCTGCTGCACCTCGTCGACTTCGCGCCTTTCGATCCCGAGATCGATCCGGTCGCTCAGGTTCGAGGCATCGTCCGGGAGCTGGAAAAGTACGACCCCGAACTGGCCGCCAAGCCGCGCTGGCTGGTGCTCAACAAGTTCGACATGATCCCGGCCGACGAGCGTGCCGAACGCATCCGTTCGTTCGTCAAGCGCTTGAAATGGAAAGGGCCGGTCTTCGCGATCTCGGCTCTGACGCGTGAGGGTTGCGAGCCGCTCATTCGCGCGATCTACGAGCACGTGGCCGCCAGCGTCAGGCCGGCGCCGGTCGAAGTCGACCCGCGTTTCGATGCGTCTGCGGCCAGCGAGGGCGCCGCCGACGCCTTGCGATGAACGACGCACTGCTCGAAGCGAAGCGAATCGTCGTCAAGGTCGGCTCGAGCCTGGTCACCGACCAGGGCCGCGGCGTCGATGCACAGGCGGTTGGCGACTGGTGCCGGCAGATGGCCACGCTGGTTCGGCAGCGTCGAGACCTCGTCATGGTGTCCAGCGGCGCCATCGCCGAAGGCATGAAGCGGCTCGGCTGGACGAGCCGTCCTCACGCCGTGCACCAACTGCAGGCCGCTGCTGCCGTCGGCCAGATGGGTCTGGCCCAGATCTATGAATCGGCCCTTCGAGGGCACGGCATCGGCAGCGCCCAAGTCTTGCTGACGCATGCCGATCTGGCCGACCGCGAGCGTTACCTCAACGCGCGCTCGACCCTCGTGACGCTGCTCGGGCTCGGCGTCGTTCCGGTTATCAACGAGAACGACACGGTGGTCAACGACGAGATCAAGTTCGGCGACAACGACACGCTGGGTGCTCTGGTCGCCAACTTGCTCGACGCCGATCTGCTTGTCATCCTCACCGACCAGGCGGGGCTTTTTTCGGCCGATCCACGCAAGGACACGAGCGCGCGGCTGATCGAGCGTGGCATCGCCGGCGACGCCGACCTCGAGCGCATGGCCGGCGGCGCCGGCAGCTCGATCGGTCGCGGCGGCATGCTGACGAAGATTCTCGCCGCCAAGCGTGCGGCGCGCAGCGGAGCGAACACGATCATCGCCTCGGGCCGCGAGCCCGACGTCCTGTTGCGCCTCGTCGCCGGTGAACGCATCGGCACCTCGTTGATCGCTTCGACGCCGAAGCTTGCCGCCCGCAAGCAATGGATGAGCGACCATCTGCAGCTGCGCGGTTCCGTCATGGTCGACGATGGCGCAGCGGCGAAAGTGCGCGACGGCGGCAAGAGCCTGCTGCCGATCGGCGTCGTAGCGGTCGAGGGAGAATTCCATCGTGGCGATGTCATCGCCGTGCGCAGTGCAAGCGGCGAAGAGATCGGCCGGGGCCTCAGCAACTACGGCAGCAGCGAAGCTCGTCTCATCGCGCGAAAGCCGTCGAGCGAGTTCGAACGACTGCTTGGATTCACCGGCGAAACCGAGCTGATCCACCGCGACAACTTCGTGTTGTCGTGACGGCGACACGCGAGCTCAAGCCGTCGAGTCTTCGCCGAGCGGCGGCAGCGGTGAGCCGAGAGCCGCCGCCGAGCCTGTTTCGATCGGCATCGGCGCGGAGTCGCCGTCACCGGAGTCGGTACCTTCGATCTCGTGGTGGCGATAGTGCTCGCCCTGTTCGTCGCGATGGTGTGGCCGCATTCCGGAGCGGAGATAGCGGTTGTGCTGGGCACCCCGCGGCAGGAATCGAGCGAGCTCGGTCAATGCCATCTGGTAGACATCGCGCTTGAACTCGATGACCACGTCGAGCGGGATCCAGTAGTCGTTCCAGCGCCAGGCATCGAACTCCGGGTGGTTGGTGGCGCGCAGGTTCATGTCGCAGTCGCGCCCGGTCAGCTGCAGCAGGAACCAGATCTGCTTCTGGCCCCGATAGTGGCCGCGCGCGTCGCGCCGGATGAAGTGCGTCGGCACCTCGTAGCGGAGCCAGTCGCGCGTGCGTGCGACGATCCTCACGTGATCCTGCGTCAGCCCCACTTCCTCGTGGAGCTCGCGGAACATCGCCTGCTCGGGCGTCTCGCCGTAATTGATGCCCCCTTGCGGGAACTGCCAGGAGTGGGTGCGTATCCGTTTGCCCCAGAACACCTGGTTCCTCGTGTTGAGCAGGACGATGCCGACGTTGGGTCTGAACCCATCACGGTCGAGCATAATCAACCTCGATTCTTGCGTTGACCGATTATTGCACCGGCATGACGCGCGTCAAACCTCGC
>JBDTIO010000091.1:0-5580 GCA_039936375.1 Caldimonas sp.
CATCGGGACGCGGATGCTCGAGCTTCTCGCGCACATAGACAACGCCGTCTCGCTGTTCGACCTTCCAGCAGGCGATCGGGGTCAGCGCCGGCGCGCGCAGCACCTCGCCATTGCGCAGGCTGAAGCATGCGTGGTGCCAGGGGCAACGCACGGTGTCTTCGACAAGCAGCCCATCGGCGAGCGGTGCGCCGTAGTGGGTGCAGACGGCGCCGACGGCTCGAATAAGGTCGCCCCGGCGCACCAGGATCACGGGCTCGCCATGCGCATGCCCGAGCAGCAGCGTCCGGTCTTCGATCGACGTGAGCGCGATACCGCGGACGAAATCGGCGCCGCTCAGCTTTTCGTTGTCTTCGGTCATGGTTGTTCCTTGACTTTCGCTGTCCATGCAATCAGCGTTCCTGGCCCGCGCTCGCTGGATCGAATCTACTTCGCCGAGCGGGTCAGTGCCTTGCCGGAATGGAATACGACAGCCGGTTCTCCCGGATGGTGGTCATGTTCCGTGATCGAGTACATCGTGTTGTCGGCCGTGGTGCCGAGCTTGTGGACACCGGCCACGGTGCCGTGGCCGATGGCGCTGCGATAGTGCCAGGTGACAGACGTGCCAGAGGGAATCGTCTCGAACGATGATGCTTTCTTGGTGGCCATGGCGACTTCCTCAAGATTGACAGATCGAAATCAGGGCGCTGCCAAGACGATGGCCCGCTTCCATGCAGAGCTAGCGGCGCGAAATCTCGGTCTCGAGCACGACGTCGTCCGCCCAATAGGCGCTGCGTCCGTAGTGCTCGTAGAGGCGGGCTTCTTCGCGTCGATTGAGGCTCGCCGTCGGGTCGTATGCAGGGGCGTCCTTGACGGCCTGGCGCGTCAAATCGAGCGACACGCTGCCGTCGAACCAGCTCACGTCCTTGATCCATTGCGGTGCGATGAGAACCTGGTGGCCGAGCCACCAGTTGCTGGTGTCGACGATGAGATAGCGAACAGCCCAGGTCTGGTCATCGACGAGCATGCCGTTCACGTGGCCGATGGCACCGTCGCTGGCGTGGATGTGATAACGCGTCACCGCGTTGCAGCTGCGAAGGTGAGGATCGCCCTGCTCGCGTCGAGCCGCTTCGGCACGGGCTATTGCCTGCTGCTCTTCGATCCGGATCGCCTGGGGCGAGCCGAACCCACCGTAGCCCGGCATCATCAGGTTCGGATACATGCCGCCGCCCCAGTAGCCGGCTCCGCCCCAGTAGTACGGGTAGCCGTAGTAGCCGGAATATTGCATCTCGTGCTGTCGCGACACTGGCTTGTCGATGTCGATGTCGGGGCTGCCCCGGACTTGCTCCTTGGTGATCGAGACGGGAAGCAGCCGCTCGGTCCAATCCGGATCGCCGATCGCGATCGGCGAGATCAGCACCTTGCGGCTCGACAGCCATTCGCCGGCATCCACGACGACATAGCGGACGACCCACGTCTTGTCGTCGAAATAGAAATCCTTGACGTGGCCAATGACGCCGTCGGTGGCACCGACGGCGAAGCCTTCGATATCTTTCGCACTGCGCAACATGATTTCAACTCCTTTGAACGCCTGCCGGCGCCGACCGCGACGTCGTCGATCCATCCCAAAATAGGCCCGATTCCCGCAAAAGTATGTGCGCTGGCGCACTGACTCTATGAGCTCGTGGACGACGTCATTTTTCGCGTGCTCCAGGCTGCTTGTGGACGGTCGGTTTCCAATCCAGGCCGCTGCTCCGGAGTCCTTGCTCCAGCCCGTGCAACGGATACTTCGAGAAAGCGGCTTGACGGCGCTGCGCTGGTCGGATATATCTCATGTTGTGTCGTACTCTCTCGACGTGACGATCGGCGGGCGCACCGCTAGCGTTCCTCGACGTTGAAGCGACCGGAAACGAACTCCCCGCCTGGCGAAGTTCCGACGTGACTTCTATTGCGTCCGACCCCAGAACGAACCGTCTGCTCGCGGCCCTGCCGGATGCGCAATGGCAGCGATGGCTGCCTCGACTCGAAGCGGTAGAGATGCCGCTCGGCCAGGTGCAGCACGAGTCGGGTAAGACACTCGGTCACGTGTACTTTCCAACCACCTCCATCATCTCAATGCTGTACGTGCTCGAAAGCTGAGCATCGGCCGAAATTGCGGTAGTCGGCAATGAGGGCATCGTCGGTCTGGCACTTCTGCTTGGAGGCGAGTCGACGCCCAGCCGTGCCGTGGTGCAGAGCGCCGGACAAGGCTTTCGACTGAAAGCGCAGATGATGAAACAGGAGTTCGAGCGAGATGGTCCGGTGCTGCACCTGTTGTTGCGCTATATCCAGGCACTGATCACGCAGATGGCGCAAACGGCGGTCTGCAACCGGCATCATTCGCTCGATCAGCAACTCTGCCGCTGGCTGCTGTTGAGCCTAAATCGCCTACAGTGCAACGAACTCGTCATGACGCAAGACTTGATCGCCAACATGCTTGGCGTGCGCCGTGAAGGGGTGACGGCGGCAGCCGGCCGCTTGCACAAGGCCGGACTGATCCGGTACCGGGGAGGCCACATCACGGTGCTTGACCGCGACGGCATCGAACAGCGCACCTGCGAGTGCTATGGAGTGGTCAAGAAAGAGTACGACCGGCTGCTTCCCGACAAGGTGGCGACATGAGCCTGCGCGATGGTCTTCACTTGTGCAGGGACTCGATCTGCACAACTGATGCTTGCCATCTGGTGCGCCCCGACGTCTGTCCTAAAACTCATGCCACCGCATGGCTGACGTCTAGCCCGAAGATCCGATTGCAACTCCACAGCGATGCGCTCTCTCAAGTGAGACAACACGAAAGATGACGCGACGCATCGTCCACTCGGTTTGCCGACCACATGCCGTCTGACCATCCACAGTTGTCGAGTTGGTGAAGGTCCGCGTCCCCGTGACCGCACCAAACGTGATGGTGGCGCTGCTCTCGCAAGCCGGGGACCGCGCAGCTCCGGCTCAGTCTTGCCCCTGGCGGCCATGAGGTGCGACGGCGGCGGAGAAGGCTCCGCTCAAGATTTCTGCTCCGGTCGTGCGTCTGAAGCCAGAAATGCAAGGGTGCGGAGCCACGCGTCGGCAGCCGCTTCCGCTCTGTAACCACGCTTGTTAGCGGGGTTCTCGAACGAGTGACCGGCTCCAAGGTAGAGCTTGATGTCGACAGACTTTCCGAGGGCGCTCATGTCGCTTTCGAAGGTTCGAACCTTCCCGGCTGGGACGCAGCGATTCAGGGCTCCGAAGTTGCCAAGCGCCGGCGCCTCGATGCTCTGCAGCTCCGCCGTCGGCGTCGGCAAGGCGCCGTAGTTCACAACGCATCCCGCGAGCCGAGGCTCATGAATCGCAAGCTGGAGCGCCAGCCTTCCGACCAGCGACCAACCGACCGCGCGAACTTGCGTCGCGTCGACGTCGGGGTGCGTCGACAGATGGTCGAAGACCGCTTTCATCTCGCTGATCGCACGACCTTGCGGAAGATTGCGCTTCAGCCTGCGCGCTTTGGCGGCGTCTGTCGTGACGACGCCGTGGTACAGATCGATAGCGAACACGACGTACCCGTTTGCTGCCAAAGCTTCCGCCTGTTGCAAGTCGAGCGGCAAACCGGACCAGGCGGCCCATCGGATCAGTACAGGATGCGGCAGCGGATCGTCGCCGGCACCGCGCACAAATCGGCAAGCGCCATCCGGCCGCCGGCCGGGTCGACATCGATCACCACATAGCCGACTTCCTCGTTGGTCGCCAGGTACTGCGCCGCGATGTTGATGCCCGCGGCCGCCAGCCGCTCGTTGAGATGGGCGAGGACACCCGGCACGTTGCGGTGGATGTGCAGCAGGCGGCCCTTGCCGGCATGCTCGGGCAGCGCCACTTCGGGGAAATTGACCGCCGACGTGGTCGAGCCGTTGTTGCTGTAGCGGATCAGCTTGGCCGCGACCTCCCTGCCGATGTTGACCTGCGCCTCCGATGTCGAGCCACCGATGTGCGGCGTCAGGAGGACGTTGTCGAAGCGCGTCAGCGGCGAGGCGAAGGTGGCGTCGTTGCCCTCCGGCTCGCTCGGGAAGACGTCGATCGCCGCGCCGTCCAGATGCCCGCTCGCCAGCGCCGCGGCGAGCGCGTCGATGTCGACCACGTTACCGCGCGAGGCGTTGATCAGGTGACTGCCCGGCTTCATCGCGGCGAGCTGGGGGGAACCGATCATGTTCACCGTTTCCGGAGTCTGGGGAACATGCAGGCTGACCACATCGGCAACTCGCAGCAGCTGGTCCAGGCTCGCCGTCTCGCGCGCGTTGCCGAGCGGCAGTTTGGCCTCGATGTCACTGAACGCGACCTGCATGCCGAGCTGCTCGGCGAGCACGCCGATCTGCGTACCGATGTGGCCGTAGCCGACAATGCCGAGCGTCTTGCCGCGCACCTCGTAGGAACGCGCAGCGCTCTTGGTCCAGCCGCCGCGGTGCAGACAAGCGTTCTTCTCGGGGATGCCGCGCATCAGCATAACGATCTCGGCCAGCACCAACTCGGCGACGCTGCGCGTGTTGGAGAACGGCGCGTTGAAGACCGGAATGCCGAGCCGCATCGCCGCCTTCAAATCGACCTGGTTGGTACCGATGCAAAAGCACCCGATCGCAGCCAGCGCCGGGGCCCGCTCGAGCACGTCGGCCGTGAGGCGGGTGCGCGAGCGGATGCCGAGGAAGTGCGCATCGGCGATGGCCGCCTTCAGCTCGGCGCCGGCAAGCGCCTTGGCGTGCATTTCGATCTGCGTGTAGCCGTCTTTCTTCAGTGCCTCGACGGCCGAGGCATGGATACCTTCGAGCAGCACGGCCTTCAGCGCGCGCTTCGGTACCGATTGGTCGAGCGATGTCGGCGTCACGACGAGCCTCTCAGAACGGAATCACTCGGCGCGCGATCAGCAGGGCGACGGCAAGCGCGTCGCCGTGCAGCGGGTTGATGCGGGCCCAGTCGGCTCCAGCCGTCATCAAAACGCCGACCGCGAATCGCCGCGACGAAGCCCCAGAGCATCTCGTGTGCATGCCAGGGGATTCCTTGCAGCGGGCCGGTCAGCAATTGCAGCGCATAGATCCAGATCGCGATCGCGATCAGCGCCCAGGCCGTGCCGGCCAGATAGAGCGGGCGAAAGCCGAGCCCGAGGAACGTGCTCAGGTTCGGCGCCGGCGAGCGCCTTGGCGTGCATTTCGATCTGGGTGTAGCCGTCTTTCTTCAGCGCGTCGACGGCCGAGGCGTGGATACCTTCGAGCAGCACGGCCTTCAGCGCGCTTTTCGGGATTGATCGGTCGAGCGAGATTGGGGTCATGGCAGGCCTCTGGGCCGGATCAGCAAAGGCGCGAAACGCCACAGATAGAGCGTGAACGCGGCGATCCACGCCGCGGCGGCGAGATGGAGCAACGGTTGGCTGAAGGAGCCGGGCTCGACGGCGGCCAGGCGCAGCGCGGCGGCGATCAGCACCAGCAGATAGCTCGCGACCATGCTGCGGTCGGTGGCAAGCGGGCGGCCGAGGTGGCCGAGCGCGGTGCGCGTCGTCATGCCGATGATCAGCACGGAAAATCCGGCCATCGCGATCGTGTGCACCGGCAG
>JBDTIO010000092.1:0-2677 GCA_039936375.1 Caldimonas sp.
CATCGGGACGCGGATGCTCGAGCTTCTCGCGCACATAGACAACGCCGTCTCGCTGTTCGACCTTCCAGCAGGCGATCGGGGTCAGCGCCGGCGCGCGCAGCACCTCGCCATTGCGCAGGCTGAAGCACGCGTGGTGCCAGGGGCAACGCACGGTGTCTTCGACAAGCAGCCCATCGGCGAGCGGTGCGCCGTAGTGGGTGCAGACGGCGCCGACGGCATGAATAAGGTCGCCCTGACGCACCAGGATCACCGGTTCGCCGTCGGCATGTCCGAGCAGCAGCGTACGGTCTTTGACAGACGTGAGCGGAACTCCACGGGCGAAATCCGCTCCGCCGAGCGATGCCTTGGCTTCTGTCATGACGTCCCCTTCGAGAGGTTCTCCACTCGCGTCAAGCAGTGTTGCCAATCTGACAGCGTTCGTCTGTGCGCGAGCGCACGGAGTGAAGCCGATCTCAGCGCACGACGTCGATCACGTTCTCGTCATCTTCATCGTCGCCTGGCTCCCGCTTCGGCTCAGTTTTCGACACCAATCATGGCGGTTCCAGACGACGAAGTTGAGCCAGCCACGGTGGCCCCCGAGTCATGCATACGCAGTCGTGAGGCTGTTCAATTCTTTGGCAGGAACGTTCGTGAACGTTGGATTGGCCGCATCGATCGACGGGAAGAAGCTTGCATCGGCTAGGTAGAGGCTGTCGAGTTCGTGACGCGCTGCCGATCATGACGATGTGGTAGTGGTCATCTTGTGTCTGGCTGATAGTCACCTACCTTGCCAACGGCAAGCATGTCGCCGTCGCCGACGGTCATGGTTCGTTCGGGACGTCGATAGAAGTACCTCCAAGCGGGTACGACGTTTGCTATATGTTTTCCGCGCTTCACCAATTTCTTGTGGGGTTGTTTTTCATCGCGATGAACCACCACCCCGAGATGCACCATGAAAAGCCCCGCCCTTTCGTTTGCCGCCGCCCTGCTCCTTGCGACCGGCGGTGTCTTTGCGCAAGCTCCCAACGACGCGCAAATCGCGGCCATCGTCGTCACCGCCAACTAGGTCGACATCAACGCCGGCAAGCTGGCCGAATCGAAGGGTGGCACTCAGGACATCAAGGCGTTCGGCAAGGAAATGGTCACCGACCACAGCGCCGTCAACAAGCAGGCGGAAGCGCTCGCCAAGAAGCTCAAGCTCACGCCGGAAAGCAACCCGACCAGCCAGAGCCTCAAAGATGACGGCACGAAAAACGTCGCGAGCCTGAAGAAGCTGAAGGGCGAAGCGTTCGACAAGGCTTATGTCGACCACGAGGTCACGTATCACGAACAGGTGATCGACGCCATCAAGACGACTCTGATCCCGAACGCCAAGAACGAGGAACTGAAGGCGCTGCTGGAAAAGGGTTTGCCGCTCTTCCAGGGTCACCTCGAGCATGCCAAACAGATCCAGGCCTCGTTGCCTAAGTAAGCAGCGCGCTGTGGCAGGGATCGGCATGCCTCGCGCACGAAGCGCTGAGCGGTGGCTGGGAATCACGCTGCTGTGCGCGGCGAGCCTGCTCGGCGGCATCGGCGCCGTCGCGGCGCCGGCGAGCCACAGCGTGGCCATCGAGGATCTGGCCTACAAGCCCGCGACGCTCGTGGTCAAGCGCGGCGACATCGTCGTCTGAACCAACCGCGATCCTTACCCACATACCGTCACCGACAAGGGCGTGTTCGATTCGCACAGCATCGCGCCCGGCGCGTCGTGGCGATACAAGGCGACGAAAGCCGGCGAGTATCCCTACTCCTGCACGTTCCACCCGAACATGAAGGGCACGCTGCGCGTCGAGTAGGCCATGCGCGGCTTGATGTGGCAGTTCCGCTGCGGGTGAGATCCGATTCCCCTCACGCCAAAAGACGCGGCCTATCGACCCGTTGCCGTTGGCGTTGAAGTCGCCGGCGTCCGCGCGATCTCGGACTTCATGCGTGCGTATTCGTCACGTGCGATTTCGCCGCGCGCGTAGCGCTCGTCGAGAATGTCGAGCGCACTGCTCGGGCCCATCCCATATCTCCTGTGCAACCGGTATGTGTAGCCCCAGTTGCCGAAGCTCGAGAACATGATGATCATGAACCCGATCCAGAGGAACCACGTCCAGCCGAAACCACCGTTACCGTACATCTTGAACCCCTTGTGCGACTCGAACGGTGTCGCAGCGTTCGAATGAAGCCATCATGGTGCGTGCCTCGAATGCGTGTCTGTGCGTTGACGTACGGACCTGGCTTCCGCGTAACGGTCACGGGGTGTCATTCGTCGATCGCCTGGGCGTGAGCTCCGCCGTTCAATTCACCAATTCACCGGATGTGAGAAGGTCGGCGTAGCACCGAACTGTCGCGGGTCGTGGGTCCGGCATCGGCTGCACAGAGAGGCAGCCTCGATGGCATCCCGTCAGTCGAGGACGACCAAGTGGCCCTTGTCTTCGGCCGCTTCGAGTGCCTCGAAACTCAAGGCCGCCGTCCTGGCTCCGCTATCTCCCCAGAAGATGTCGACCGAGCGGACGTCGAGCTGCTCGACCAGGCACGGCCCCAAAGGAATCAGGGCGTCGTCCCCGCTCACCCCGTCGGCCACGTCAAGGACTTCTACTTCGACGACGAGGAGTGGGTGGTCCGCTATCTGGTCGTCGATACCGGTGGGTGGCTATCGAGCCGCAAAGTGCTG
>JBDTIO010000093.1:0-4267 GCA_039936375.1 Caldimonas sp.
GACCGCCAGCTCGGGGTGGCGCGGCAGATGCTCGAATCGGGAGAAGTCGAGTCGGCTCGAAGCCTCGCCACCGCGGTGCTGAAGGCCGCCGAGGAGCGCGGCGACCGGCCGGCCCAAGGCCACGCTCTGCTGGCCCTCTCGCAGTTCGACCGGGTACTCGGGCGGTTCCGCCGCGTCATCGACACCGCGCACCGCGCCTCGCAACTGTTCCAGCTCGACGGCGACATCGCCGGTGAAGCATCGGCGCTCTCGCTGCTGTCGCACGCCAACAGCTATCTCGGCCGCGACGAGGAGTCGGTGGAAGCGGCGCTGCTCAGCGTCAAGCTCGGCGACCTGCTACCGCCGGGCCGGCTGCAGGTTCATCTCTACAACTACCTGGGCGTGGCCTACCTCTGGGCGAACAGCTTCGCGAGCGCCGAGTCGGCGCTCGGCGCGGCCGAGCGGCTGGCCCTCGACGACGGGTCGCCCACCAACGCGCTGCTGCCACGCATCAACCTGGCGTGGCTCGAGGCCATGCGGCTCTTCACGGAGCGCTACTACAGCGGCAGCCTGCCGAGCACCGACGCGCTGCGCCGGCGCCTCGCCGAATGCAGCGCGCTGTTCGACAGCGACGAGCCTTTCCCCGGCCTGCCCGGCGTGCGCGCCGTGCTGCAGCGCTTCGGCCGCTGCACCCAGGTGCTGCTGCTGTGCTGGAGCGGCGATCTCGGCGCGGCCGAGGCCAAACTGGCGGAGCCGCGCGCCGGCTCGCGACCCGCCCACTACGCGCAGGTGGCGAACTTCTTCGATCACTGGGTGGCCTCCGAGCTGCACATGGGCCGGCAGGACCTGCAGGCGGCTCGCCACGAAGCGACGGTGCTGCTCGAGAAGGCGGGGCAGGCCGAGTTCGAGCAGATGGCCTACATCGGCCACCTGCTGCTGACGCAGCTTTACCGGCGCCAGGGCCAGTATGAGCTGGCGCTCGACGAGGGCCGTGCGCACCGCCGGCGCGAGCTTCGCGTCAAGGCCGACATCCTGGACAGCCGGCACAAAGTCGTGCAGACGCAGCTCGACATCCGGCGCAGCGAGCATCACCTGCGGCAGCTGGTGCGCCACTCGCACGAGCTCGAGCGGCTGTCATACGAAGACTCGCTGACGCTGCTTCCCAATCGCCGCCGCTTCGAAGCACAGCTGAACCCCTGCCTGGGCGACGGCTGGGACGCAGACCGGCCGGTCTGCTTGGCCATCATCGACCTCGACGACTTCAAGCGCGTCAACGACACCTACTCTCATGCCGCGGGCGACGAGGTGCTCAAGGGCGTGGCCCAGTCGATTCGCGACTCGGTGCGCGATGGCGACCTGCCGGCACGGCTCGGCGGCGACGAATTCGTGATCCTGTTCCAGCACACCGGGATCGAGACGGCGCTGCAGGTCTGCGAGCGGGTCCGTGCCAACGTGGCCAAGTTGCGCTGGCCGCATCTGTCGGCCACGCTCGCGGTGAGCGCGAGCGTCGGCGTGGCCGAGGCGCGCTCCGACGACACCCCGGCGGCGCTGCTCAGGCGCAGCGACCTGTCGATGTTCGAGGCGAAAACGGGCTCGTAGCCCGGCGCGTGGCGATCGACCCGGGCTCTCGGGTCCGGGGCGTGATCCCTTTCGCCGATCGTTTGCGTCTTTGACTCCAAGGCCGCGTGATTGCCGCGTGGCCGGCCACCGGAGTCGACCATGCCTCGTCGACAACGGCTTTGGCTTGTACTGGACGGCGCGGGCCGGTAGCGTCGACATCCGCAACTCGACGATCACCGGCAGCACAGCCACCGCGGCAGGCGCCGGCATCTTCTTCACCCCGCAACATGTGTCCACCATGTCGTTCAAGCTGCGTGGCAGCACCGTATCGAACAACGCGCAGGACGGCGTGCTGTTCTCGCAGTTCGAGAACAGCGCGATCGACCTCGGCACCACGGTCGACCCGGGCGGCAACACCTTCACCGGCAACGGCACGACGGGATTGCACATCGACGCGTTCGGCGGCCCGGGCACCCTCAACGCCGTCGGCAACACCTGGATCGCGAACCAGCAGGGTGCCGACGCCGGCGGCCACTACTCCGTGGCGCCGGGCTACGCGCCGGTTCCGAAGACCGGCGCGGCAAGCGGCGCGAACTACAAGATCGAGAACGCGGTGAGCACGCTCGACCTATAGCCCGCGTCGGGAGGATGTCAGACGCTCGACTAGCTGCCCAGCAGCTTGTCGAGCGTGATCGGCAGCTCGCGGACGCGGATGCCGGTGGCGTTGTAGACCGCGTTGGCGATCGCCGCGGCGGCACCGGTGATGCCGATCTCGCCGATGCCGTGCAGGCCGAGCGGCGTGTGCGGATCGGGGATGTCGTTGCAGAGGATGTCGATCCTCGGCACGTCCAGGTGCACCGGCACGTGATACTCGACGAGCGACGGATTCATGATGCGGCCGTTGCGCTCGTCGAACAGCGTCTCCTCGCTGAGCGCCATGCCGATGCCCATGATGATGCCGCCGCGCAGCTGGCTGTACGCCGTCTTCGGGTTGAGAACGCGGCCGACGTCGAACGAGCCGAGCCAGTGCGCGATGCGCACCTCGCCGGTGACGGCGTTGACGCGCACCTCACAGAACTGGGCGCCGTACGAATGGATCGAGTACTTCAGCATCTCGCGCGGCATCGGCGCATCGCCGCTGGCTTCGAGCTGGTCGCGGCGTGCGTGCCTCAGGATCGCCTCGTAGGTCTCGCCGCGGCCTTTGCCCTCGCCCTTCAGGAAGAGGCCGTTGTCGCGCGCTTCGATCTCGTCGAGGCGGGCGCCGGCGAGCGGCGAAGCCTTGTCGACCAGCTTCAGCAGAACGGTGTGCAGCTCGTTCGCCGCCGCCGTAACGGCGGCCACAACCGTGGCCGTCTGCGACGAGCCCCCGGCGGTGGAATTCTTCGGCAGATCCGAATCGCCGTAGCGAAACGAGATCCGGCCCATCGGCAAGCCGAGCCGATCGGCGGCGTGCTGCACCTGCACCGTGGCGGTGCCCATGCCCATCTCGTGCGCCGCGACGCAGATCTCGGCGCTGCCGTCGATTGAGACGCGAATGCTCGCCGAGGCCTGCATCATGAAGTACGGGTAGAGCGCGGTCGCCACGCCCTGCCCGACCCACCAATCGCCATCGCGCTGCGAGCGCGGCTTGGCGTTGCGCTTCGCCCAGCCGAATTTCTCGGCGCCGCGCCGGTAGGCTTCGACGATGTGGCGCATCGAAAACGGTGCCTGCGACACCGGGTCCTTCGCGGGCTCGTTGCGGCGACGCAGCTCGATCGGGTCGATGCCCGTCGCCACGGCCAGCTCGTCGATCGCCGACTCGAGCGCGAAGGTGCCGATCGATTCGCCCGGCGCGCGCATCGGCGCGTTGGCGACCATGTTCAGGTCGACGCCCTTCTGCGAGATCCAGATGTTCGGCGAGGCATAAAGATGACGCGGCGGAAATGAGAACTGCTCGGGGAAGTCGTTGTGCGAGACCACGCCCGTCGTGCCGGAGTGGACGAGCGACTGCAGCACGCCGCCTACGTCGGCACCGAGCGCGACGCGCTGCTCCGAGAGCGTGCGCCCGCCCGTGATGCGGTACACGCCCTCGCGCGAGAGCACCAGCTTCACTGGCCGACCGGCCAGCTTCGCGGCGGCGACGCAGAGCACTGTGTGGTTCCACATCAGGCCCTTGCCGCCGAAGCCGCCGCCGACGAAAGGCGCGAGCACACGGACCTGCTTCGCATCGATGCCGAAGGTCGTGGCGAGCGTCTTCTGCAGCCAGGTGATGCTCTGCGTCGCGTCGTAGACGACGAGCTTGCCTTCGTCTTCGCTCCAGGCCGCGAGCGTGCCGTGCAGCTCGATCGCGTTCTGGTTGTAGCGCGGCGTGCGGTAGAGGTGGTCGGTCTTGAAGGCGGCACCGGCGAGCGTCGCTTCGGCGTTGCCGATCGAAACCTCGGCGGGCTCGCCGAAGATCGACTCGGGCGCCTTCGCGGTGCCCTTCAGCGCGTCGAAGTCGAGTGCCGCCTTCGCGGCCCGGTATTCGACCTGGACCAGCATCGCCGCGTGATCGGCCTGCTCCTGTGTCTCGGCGACGACCGCGGCCACCGGCTGGCCATTCCACCAGATCTCGCCACTCTGCATCACCGGCAGCTTGCTGCCGGCCACGCCATCGCCCGGGCTCGAGGCGCTGAAGGTCGGCGGCGGCTTCGTCGCCGGCACGTTCTCATGCGTCATCACCAGCACGACGCCAGGCGCCTGGCGCGCC
>JBDTIO010000094.1:0-3469 GCA_039936375.1 Caldimonas sp.
GCTGCCGGGACACGGGCTTGTCGGTATCGATGTCGGGACTCTTCCGGACCTGCTCCCGGCTGATCGATGCCGGCAGCAGCTTCTGCTCCCAGTTCGGCGTGCCGAGGGCGATCGGCGACACCAGGACGTTTCGACTCGACAGCCAGCCGCCGGTATCGACGACCAGATAGCGGACTACCCAGGCCTCGTCGTCGAAGTAGAAATCCTTGGCGTGGCCAATCTCGCCGTCGGTGGCGCCGACGGCATACCCTTCCATTTCCTTCGCGCTGCGCAACATGATGTGATCCTTTGGTTCGATGCAAGGACTCTGCGCCGAAGGTGTGGGCCCGTCTGTCTGCTGGCGAACACATGTAGGTGGGTATTCGCGCGGCGCCATTGCCGGATCGGCTCTCGTCGCGCCACGCGCCCGTGTGCGGCACCGGACAGACCCACCGAGACGTCGATGAGCGGCCAGAGGAAAGCTATTGGCTGGGCTTTAAAAGGTCTCTGCCAGCTCGGGCGCCGGCGCCGGCGCCGGGAGCAATCGGTCGTATTCTCTTTTGACTACCGCGTAGCACTCGCAGGAACTCTTCTCAAGGCCCGGGCGGTCCAAAACCATGATGTGCCCACCGGCATAGCTGATAAGGCCTTTTTGCTGCAGCTTCATCGCGTCCGCGTCGACCTCGGCGATGGGTACGCCAAGCATGTTCGAGATAAGCTGTTTCGTCATCACGAGCTCCGCTCCGCCCAATCGGTCGATGCTCAGGAGGAGCCAACGGCAAAGTTGCTGTCCCAATGAGTGGTGCTTGTTGCATGCCGCCGTCTGGACCATCTGTGTGATGAGAGCTTGCGTGAATCGAAGGAGCAGGTGGAGGGCCGGCGCACCCTCCAGTGCCCGCTTGAGAACGGCAGTGGGCAAGCGGTAGGCTTGCCCGGCGTTTTGAACCACGGCGCGGCTAGAGGTCGAGTCTCCCCCCATGAAAAGCGCGATGCCGACGAGCCCTTCGTTTCCGACAATGGCGATCTCGGCAGACGCTCCGTTCTTCATGACGTAGAGCATCGAGACAAGGGCCGTGGTCGGGAAGTACGCGTGCCTCATCGTGCCGCCCGGCTCATAGAGCACCTGGCCGAGCTCCAGCTCCACGAGCTCAAGCTCAGGTAACCAGCGGTCAAATTCAGCCGGCGGCAACGCTGCCAGCAAGTGGTTTTGTTTGGGGTCAGACGAGATGTCCCCTCTCGAAAACTTCAATACCGAGTGTCGGGGCGGCATGGCAATTAGCCCCCCGGAGAGGACTTCAATCCCATCGACATCTGAATGCTGGCGAATGTCACGAGGTTCCTGTCTTGACAAGTTGGTCCCGGCAACCGATTGCCTCGAAGACACCTGTCCGCAAGATTCTCCCGGCGCTGTCGTGACGTGTATGTGCGCCTCCGCACGCAACTGGAAGAGAGTGCCCTCCAAGCAGCAGCCCTATTCCACGACTCGGTCTGGGACCAGCCGGTCGTACTCTTCCTTCGCGCCTGCGCAGCACTCACAGGTCCGCATGGCGAGGCCAAGCCGGTCGAAACCATCGGCAAGGCTGCTGGTCCGCTCCGTAGGACAACAGGTCGCGCGCTTGTCGGAAAATATTACGCCGTCCGTGTCCCAGCGAACATACAGGCTGGGGGACCGGAAATACGCTTGGGGCATGACTGTTTCGACTTCGAGCCCCTCGACACCCGGAGGCGACGCCTCAGCGTTCCCAACGGCTAAGCCAAAGAGCAAAGTCGCCTGCGGTTGCCGGACCGAGCTAGGGCAACTCGCGCGCGCCCGGTGGAACCTCGCGGTGCTGACCGAGCTCGCCGAACCCGGCGTCATGGAATTGCTTCCGGTACTGGCCGCGGACGAGAGCGTCATCGACTTCGAGTGGATACAGGCGAGTCCGACCGCGACATTGATGCTCGGCCGTGCCGGAGAGGACCTCACGGGTCGAAGCCTTCGAACCTTCTTCGAGGACAGCTTCGGCGAGCGCCTGTTCGAAGCCTACAAATCTGCCATCGTCAGCGGACGATCCGAGGTAGCCAAGGTTCAAGTGGGTGACTTGTCTGTGCTGCATCGCGTCCATTCGGCGCGTGATGGCGTGTCAGTCCAGATGACTTCTTCGTCGGCAGTGGAGCGAATGGCAGTCGCGTACCAGGCCGTGTGGTTGCTTGTGTCGACGACGGAGTTCCGGCAGGCATCGCGCGTGGCGGCACCCGGCAGCGCTCGGGAATCAAGCATGTCTCTTCCTTCGGCGGAGCACCGGTCTGCGACGCTGTCTGCGTCAGCTGAGTGACGAGCACGCGCCCACGGTAGAAATGGCCCCGGCGAGCTGGGAGCCGTCCCGGAGCAGAGCAGCTTCGTTCATCGGCGTCGCCGCAAAGCGGGACGCATGGAGTGAGCTTCGCAAGTCTGCCTTCGCAGCTTCGCTATGTCGCTATGTTCGTCAACAGACAGACTCGACCGTGCCTCGGGATCAGAGTCAGTGACGTGGTTCGGTTGGCGTTCGCACAGGATGTCCTGACACGACGCCCGAGTACGGGCTGGAGGACGTCGATGAGCAAGAAGGAACAGAGCAAACCGGCCAGCGCGGTGACCTTGTCGATGGAGGGCGAAGCGGCCGCCGAGACGGCCGAGGGCGGCCGCACCGATGCGAAGAAGATCTCCCGCAAGCACTACTCCGCCCAACTGCACGATCTTCAGGTCGAGCTCGTCAAGCTGCAGCGGCACTTCATCCGCCAGGGCGACCGGATCCTGGTGCTGCTGGAAGGCCGGGACTCGGCCGGCAAGGACGGCAGCATCAAGCGCATCGTTGCGCATCTGAGCCCGCGCGACACTCGCGTCGTCGCGCTCGGCAAGCCCTCGGATGCCGATCTTCGCAGCTGGTACTTCGAGCGCTACGTCGGCGAGCTGCCCAAGAACGAGGAGCTCGTCCTGTTCAACCGCAGTTGGTACAACCGGGCCGGCGTTGAGCGGGTCATGGGCTTTTGCTCCAGGCGCCAGCTCGAGGAGTTCATGCACTCGGTGCCCCGCTTCGAGCACATGGTGGTCGATTCGGGCACCCGGCTGCTGAAGTACTACCTCGACATCAGCAAGGACGAGCAGAAGGCGCGGCTGGCCGACAGGAAGCGCGATCCCCTCAAGCAGTGGAAGTCGAGCCCGATCGACGACGTGGCCGTCAAGAACTGGGACGCCTACACGAAGGCGCGCGACGCTATGCTGCTCGGCACGCACACGGCCGCAGCACCGTGGCACATCGTGCGTACCGACAGCAAGCGGCACGCGCGCCTGAACCTGATGCGCGACATCCTCTCGCGGCTGCCCTACGCCGGCAGGAACAAGAAGATCCCGCCGCCCGATCGCGAGATCGTCTTCGAATTCACGCCTGAATGCCTGAGCGACCACAGGCTCGTGCGATGAGCACGCTCAACGCCGCGTCGCCGCAGTCGACCGACTCGCCCAAGTCGCCGC
>JBDTIO010000095.1:0-12908 GCA_039936375.1 Caldimonas sp.
CTGCTCGAAGACGGTGATGACATCGGCGGGCTTTGTCGCGTTGACCAGTGCCGTAATGGCCGCGAAGATCAGCCGGTGTTCGAAGCGGTAGAAATCCGATTCACCGAGCAGGTCGCCGACCCGGTCCCAAGCGCCGTTGTCGAGAAGCAGGCCACCGAGCACGCTTTGCTCGGCCTCGACCGAGTGCGGCGGCACGCGCAGTCGCGCGACCTCGTCGTCGGCCCGCGACGGGGCTGAAAACTCGGTGGATGAAGAGAGTGCCGACATCGAGAAATCATAAGTCCCCTCGACGCGGGTTCCTGTGGACAAACCTGGGGAGCGTCTGGGTAAATGCAGTGCAGAAACGAGCGGGGCCGCAAACGCGGCCCCGAGCGGTCAGAGCGAGGCGAGACTAGGTCGTCTCGCCGAGAACGACGACCTTGACTTCGACCACGACATCGGAGTGCGGCGCCACCGTTACGGTGTGCTCGCCGACCGTCTTGATCGGGCCATTAGGCATGCGCACCTGCCCCTTCACGACCTTGAAGTCGATCCGGTTGAGGGCGTCGGCAACGTCGGCGTTGGTGACGGAGCCGAACAGGCGGCCATCGACGCCGGCTTTCTGCGTGATGTGCACCGTGCGGCCGCTCATCTTTTCGCCCAAGGCCTGTGCGGTGGCGAGGCGCTCGGCGGCGACCTTCTCGAGATCGGCCCGCTTGTCCTCGAACTCCTTGATCGACGTCGCGGTGGCTCGCCGCGCGACGCGGGTCGGAATAAGGAAGTTGCGGGCAAAGCCGTCTTTGACTTTAACGACATCGCCGAGGTTGCCGAGGTTGGCGACCTTCTCCATGAGAATGACTTGCATGACGGCCTCCTCAGCTCTTGTGCTGGTCGGTGTACGGCATCATCGCCAGGAAACGGGCGCGCTTGATGCACGTCGTCAACTGGCGCTGGAAGAAGGCCCGCGTCCCGGTCAGCCGAGCCGGCGTGATCTTGCCGTTCTCGCCGATGAAATCGCGCAAGGTGTCGATGTCCTTGTAGTCGATTTCCTTGACGCCGGTGACCGTGAAGCGACAGAAACGCTTGCGACGGAACAGCAGCGACTGGGTGTTGCGCTTGGGCTTGCGGTCCTTCGAGAACCGACCTTTACCGCGGGGCGGGGGCATGTGATGACCTCTCTATTTCAATTCGATGGTTTGGATGTGGAAAACGATCCCACGGCCATTGCGCTGCGCGCCGACGAAGCCTTCGAAGCCATGCTCGACGCCCAGTGGGGCAGTGAGCAAGGTTTCGGCCAGCTTCCCGATGGCTTTGGCGCGAACTTCGACCGAGACACTGCGCTTCTCGCCGAGCTGGACGATCTCCGACTCATGCTTGAGGCTCACGTCGAGAGCCGGCAGGCCGGCTGGCGTGAACCTGAGGGCGCTACGCTCGACGATGGCCGCCGTCAGGGCCAACCGGTTCGTCAGGCCGCAGCCTCCTGCGGCGCGCGACGCGATTCTTCGCGGTCGACCGCCTTCATCATCACCGAAGGCGTGGTTTCGGCGTGATCCTTGACGACGGTCAGGTGGCGCAGCACGGCGTCGTTGAAGCGGAAACCGGTTTCCAGCTCATTCAAGACCTTGTTGTCGCACTCGATGTTGATGCACAGATAGTGCGCCTTGGCGAGCTTCTGGATCATGTAGGACAGCTGGCGCCGACCCCAATCCTCGACCCGATGCACCTTGCCACTGCCGGCGGTGACCAGTGTCTTGTAGCGCTCCAGCATGGCCGGAACCTGTTCGCTCTGATCCGGGTGGATCAAGAGCACGATCTCGTAGTGACGCATCGAATCTCCTTGTGGATTCCGCCGTGGCAGCTCAGCCGGGCGAGGAAGCCGCTTCGAATTCGAGAGATCGAAACGGCAAGGGAAAGCCGATAAGTATATCGCGTCTGCGGGCCATGCATGCCTGTCGCGCTAAGTAACGGCGGGATGGGGGCGCAGGCCTGACAGGCGGCCACGAGGCGGCGCTTCGCCGGTCGATTGCGGCATTCTTCGACACCGCTGGTCACCGGAACGCTCCTCCAGGGGATCGCCGAGAGCCTCATGACGATTACACTGGCTTCGATGGGCGCGGGGCCGGGCGGCCTGCGGGCCGATTCGCGCCGCCGGCATAACCGTTGCCCCGGGCTTCGATGGGACCGATTTCGATGAGCAATTCCAACGGCAGCAGCAAGTTTGCCTGGGAGTCTCCGAAGGCCGGGGCGGCGGATGCCAGCCCGGACGAGTGGCCCGCGACCCGCGCCGAGACGGCGACCACGACCCAAGAGCCGCTCGACGAGTGGCAGGCGACCCGGGTGCAACCCAATCGCTCTGTCGCCGAGGAATGGCAGCCGACGCGGGCGCAAACGAGTTCGCCGCGGTCGGAGCCGACACGACAGCCCGCGCCGACGCGACCCGAATCGCCGGGCCCGGCCGAGTCGCCCGATGCCTGGGCATCGACGCGTGCTCACACCGCCCTGGCCACGCAAATCCTGCCGGACGAAAACGACTATCTCGCCGGTGAGAAAGACGAGATCGGCAGGCAGATCGGCGGCAACGAGCGTGAGCTGTTCGTGTCGTGTGCGCCAGCCGAGGCCTTGCAGCAGCAGTTCGAACACCTGCATCCGGAATTCATCGCCGTCCACGATATCGCGACGGCGTCGTCGCGAAAGCTTCTCGCCGGTATCGCCGCCGCAAGCGGTCGCGCCGTGCAAAAGCTCGTCATCCGCCGCCAGGGTTACGGCACGGCGCTGGCGACGCTCGAATTCGTCGAACTGCCGACCACCGACCAGCAGTCGCTGCGCCTCTACACGACCGAGGCTGATGCCGACACCGCTTCGCGCCACGCCCTCGCCAAGACGCTTCTGGCCTACAGCCGTCTCGGTGTCGTCATGGTCGGCGAGTTGCCGGGCCACGCCATCGCCGCCGCGCTGAAGCCGCTGCACGACGACATCCTCGCTGGCCCGTGGCCGAGTCGCAATCTGCTGTTGCTGCCGCTGGCCTCCGCGAGCACGCTAGTCACTCACGGGCTCGATCTCGGCCGAGGCACCGGGGTGGCCGTGCGAACAACGCCTCAGGTGGCGCGCCCGGCCGACGCCTGGGCCTTCATCACCGGCACCTGGAGCCGGTTGCGCGAGCAGGCGCCGACCGACGGGCGCGCCGTGCCCGAGTTGGGTGCCTTCCGGCAGGCCCCCTATCAGCCGCGCAAGGCCGGCCTGCCACCGGTCATGGGCGGCATTCCTTCCGGCGACACGTTGCCGATGGAAGAACAGTTGCCGTTGACCCTGAAGATGCAGCCGATGCCGTCGATCTCGACGGCAGGCTTTGCCGCGACGCCGCCCTCGACCTTGATCGAGCGCTACGTCAAGCAGGTGAGCGAGCTCAACGGTGTCGTCAGCTGCTGCATCTTCGAGACGCAGACCGGCCACGCCGTCGCGCACGCCGGCGCCAACCCGGGTTCGGTCGTGCTCGCCGCGTACGGCAGCGAGCTGCTGACTACGATGATGAACGTGAGCCGAGGCCTCGGCTTCGGCCACGGCACGCCGGAGGCTGCGATCACGCTCGGCGCACACCACCTTCTGCTTCGCGGCGTGCCGAAGAACCCGGGCCTGGCGATGCACGTCGTCCTCGACAAGACCAGCGCCAACCTGACGCTCGCTCGCCTTCAGCTGATGCGCATGGATACGATGTTCGAGGAATCGCAAACGGCTTGATCGGCCGCCGCTGACCGTCGCGACGGCTCAGTGGACGACCCGCTCAAAGACGAACGCGCCGCCTTCGAAGTCGACCGGGATCACGTCCTTCGGACCGAAGCGGCCTTCGAGGATCAGCTTGGAGACCGGGTTCTCGATCTCGCGCTGGATCGCCCGCTTGAGCGGCCGCGCACCGAACACCGGGTCGAAGCCGGCCTTCGCCAGCTCGGCAAGTGCACGCCTCGAGACATCGAGCTTCATGTCCATCTTCTCGAGACGAGCCTCGAGCACCTTGAGCTGGATCTTCGCGATCGCCGCGATGTTCTTCGCGTCGAGGGCGTGAAAGACGACAGCCTCGTCGATCCGGTTCAGGAACTCGGGCCGGAAGTGCTTCTTGACCTCGTCCCAGACGGCATCGCTGATCGCCTCGGAGCTCTGGCCGACCATCTGCATGATCTGCTGCGAGCCCAGGTTGGAGGTCATCACGATCACCGTGTTCTTGAAGTCGACAGTGCGGCCTTGGCCATCGGTGAGCCGGCCATCGTCGAGCACCTGCAGCAGCACGTTGAAGACGTCGGGATGCGCCTTCTCGACCTCGTCGAGCAGGAGCACGCTGTAAGGCTTCCTGCGCACCGCCTCGGTGAGATAGCCGCCTTCGTCGTAGCCGACGTAGCCCGGCGGCGCGCCGATCATGCGGGCCACCGAATGCTTCTCCATGAACTCGCTCATGTCGAGGCGGATCAGGTGATCTTCGCTGTCGAACAGGAACGAGGCGAGCGCCTTGCAGAGCTCGGTCTTGCCGACGCCGGTGGGTCCCAGGAAGAGGAACGAGCCGGTCGGCCGGTTCGGGTCCGACAAGCCCGAGCGCGACCGGCGGATGGCGTTGGCCACGGCGATGATCGCCTCGTCCTGGCCGACCACGCGCTCATGCAGCTTCGCTTCCATCTGCAGCAGCTTGTCGCGCTCGCCTTGCATCAGCTTCGAGACAGGAATTCCGGTTGCGCGTGCGACCACCTCGGCGATTTCCTCGGCGCCGACCATCGTGCGCAGCAACTGCGGCCTTCCCTTGTCGGCGCTCTTCTTCTGCTCCGCGACCTGCGCTTCCTTCAGCCTGCGTTCGAGCTCGGGCAAGGTGCCGTACTGCAGCTCGGCAACCTTGTCGTAGTTTCCTTTGCGCTTGAGCTCCTCGATCCGCGTGCGCGTGCTGTCGATCTCCTCGAGGAGCTGCGCCGAGCCCTGCGCCGCGGCCTTTTCCGACTTCCAGATCTCGTCGAGATCGGCGATCTCGTGCTGCACCCGCTTGATCTCTTCTTCGATCAGCTCGCGGCGCCGCTTCGAGGCTTCGTCCTTTTCCTTCAGCACCGAGGCGCGCTCGATCTGCAGCTGGATCAGGCGACGATCAAGCTTGTCGATGGCTTCGGGCTTGGAGTCGATCTCGATCTTCACCTTCGAGGCCGCCTCGTCGATCAGGTCGATCGCCTTGTCGGGCAAGAAGCGGTCGGTGATGTAGCGATGAGAGAGCTCGGCCGCGGCGACGATCGCCGGATCGGTGATCTCGACGCCGTGGTGCACCTCGTACTTTTCCTGCAGGCCGCGCAGGATCGCGATCGTCGCCTCGACCGTCGGCTCGCCGACCAGGATCTTCTGGAAGCGCCGCTCGAGCGCCGCGTCCTTCTCGATGTACTTGCGGTACTCGTTGAGCGTCGTCGCGCCGATGCAGTGCAGCTCGCCGCGCGCCAAGGCGGGCTTGAGCATGTTGCCGGCATCGATCGCCCCTTCGGCCTTGCCGGCGCCGACCATGGTATGGATCTCGTCGATGAAGACGATGGTCTGGCCTTCGTCCTGTGCCACTTCCTTGAGCACGCTCTTCAGCCGCTTCTCGAACTCGCCGCGGAACTTCGCGCCGGCCAGCAGCAACGCCATGTCAAGCACGAGCACGCGCTTGTTCTTCAGCGAATCGGGCACCTCGCCGGCGATGATGCGCTGCGCCAGCCCTTCGACGATCGCCGTCTTGCCGACGCCCGGCTCGCCGATCAGCACCGGGTTGTTCTTGGTGCGCCGCTGCAGCACCTGGATGGCGCGGCGGATCTCGTCGTCGCGGCCGATCACCGGGTCGAGCTTGCCCAAGCGAGCCCGCCCCGTCAGATCGAGGGTGTATTTCTTCAACGCCTCGCGCTGGCCCTCGGACTCGGCGCTTTCGACCTTCTGGCCGCCGCGCACGGTGTCGATCGCCGACTCGAGGCCTTTCCTCGTGATCTGGTGCTCCTTGAGCAGCGCGCCGAACGAGCCCTTGGCGTCGGCCGCCGCGAGCAAGAACATTTCGCTGGCGATGAATTGATCGCCCCGCTTGCCGGCTTCCTTCTCGGCAGCCTGGAGAAGGTTCGACAGATCCCGGCCGGGCTGCACCGCTTCGCCGCCCTGCACTTGCGGCAGCTTGGCGATCTCGGCATCGAGAGCGGCCTGCAGCCGGCCGATATTGACGCCGGCGCGGGCAAGCAGCGCTTTCGGCCCGTCGGTTTGGGTGAGCATGGCCGCCAGCAAATGCGCGGGTTCGATATACGGATTGTCCTTGGCGACGGCCAGGCTCTGCGCATCGGCGAGCGCTTCCTGGAAGGTGGTCGTGAGTTTGTCGATTCGCATGTCTTGGGCCTCGCTATCGACCCATAGTGAGGCCGCCGGCGCCGATTTTCAAGGCGCCGCGATGCCCGTAGCCGAGCACGATGGGCGCGCCTGTCGTAGCCTGCGGCGCCCGTCACTCGTCGTCTTCCAATGCCCCATCTCTTCGAGCCCACCCGCGCCGGCGACCTCGCGCTCCGCAACCGTGTCGTGATGGCCCCGCTGACGCGCGACCGCGCCGGCCCGCGCCAGACGCCGACGCCGTTGATGGCGACGTACTACGAGCAGCGTGCGAGCGCCGGTCTGATCGTCACCGAGGCCACCCAGATCAGCGCCGAGGCCCAGGGCTACCTCGACACGCCGGGGATCTACAGCGACGAGCAGGTCGTCGGCTGGCAGCGGGTCACCGAAGCCGTGCATCGTGCGGGAGGGACGATCGTCGTGCAGCTCTGGCATGTCGGCCGCATCTCGCACGTGTCGCTGCTGCCGAACGGTCAGCCGCCGGTCTCGTCGACGGCGCGCGCGGCGGCGACCAAGACCTTCACCCGCGACGGCTTCGTTCCTGTCTCCACACCACGTGCGCTGCGCGAGAACGAATTGCCTCGCATCGTCGACGATTTCCGCCATGCCGCGCGCTGCGCGATCGCGGCGGCCTTCGACGGCGTCGAGGTGCACGGCGCGAACGGCTATCTGCTCGAGCAGTTCATGCGCGACAGCATCAACGATCGCACCGACGGCTACGGCGGCTCGCGTGAGAACCGCGCCCGCCTCATCTTCGAAGTCATGCAGGCGGTCTGCGCCGAGGTCGGCGCCGGCCGCACCGGCTTGCGTCTCTCGCCGGTCACCGAGGCCAACGACGCCAGGCAGGACAGTGATGCCCGAGCGCTATTCGGCCATGTCGTCGGCCGTCTCGCGCCATTGCGCCTCGCCTACCTGCACCTGATCGAAGGGCAGACTGGCGGCCCGCGCGACAACGTCCGGTTCGACTACGCCGACCTGCGCCAGCGCTACAAGAAGGAGCACCCGCACGGCGCCTGGATGGTCAACAACGGCTATTCGCGCGAGATGGCAAACGACGCGGTCGCCAGCGGCGCCGCTGACCTCGTGGCGTTCGGGCGGCCGTTCATCTCGAACCCCGATCTCGTCGAGCGTCTTCGCAACGACCTGCCGCTCGCGCCGCTGGTTCAGAAGACGCTGTACGGCGGTGGTGCCGAAGGCTACACGGACTACCCGGCACTCGCGACCGCACCGGCCTGAAGGCCGCGATCAGCGGCAGAGGAGCGCCTGGGCGATCTTGAAGCCGATCGCGGCCGCCGTCAGCGAGCCGACGACATGAGCCAGCGTATGCGCCAGGGCAAGCAGCAATTCGCCTCGCTGCAGCCCGGCGGGCATTGAGCCAGACGCCGGCACCCCAGCGCGCCAGGCAGCCGACGACGACGCCGAGGTGACCGCCAGGAAGTTGGCCCAGGACATCTCGGTTCAGCGCGGTGCGACGGCGCTCTCGCTGCCGGGTTCCGCCGTCGGCGGATCCGACGCGTCTGCCGGCATCGTGTTGCCGGCCACGATAACCCAGCGAGCGAGCGCCTGGTCGTCGGCGACCCGGGCATCGACCCAGCGCGCACCGGCGACGTTGCCTTCCTTTTTCCAGAACGGCGCCTGCGTCTTCAGGTAGTCCATCAGAAACTCGCAGGCCTCAAAGGCGTGGCCTCGATGGGTCGAGGCGACGGCGACCAGAACGATCTGCTCCCTCGCACCCAGCAGGCCGATGCGATGGATGACGCGCGCGCCGCGGATGTCGAAGCGCGCGAAGGCGGCATCGATCATCGCCTCGATCGAGGCTTCGGTCATGCCCGGATAGTGCTCGAGCTCCATCGATGCGACGACCACACCGTCGCTGCGGTCGCGTACCGTGCCGATGAAAGTCGCGACCGCGCCGATGCCGCCGTCGCCCTCGCGCAGCGCCGCCACCTCGGCGCCGACGTCGAAGTCCTCGTGCTGGATCGAGACGCGCGCTGCCATGGCCGATCAGCCGCCCGTGACCGGCGGGAAAAAGCCGACCTCGTCGCCTTCGGCCAGCGCCGCCGACTCGGCGCAGAGTACGCGGTTCCTGGCGCTACGCACGACGCGTTGCCGGCCGAGCGATTCGGCATAGCGGCCGCCGCGCGAGGCCAGGGTGTCGCGCAGCGCCGCGACATCGCCGCCTGCCGCAAGCTCGACCGACTCGGCGGCGCCGAGCGCCTCGCGCACCGACGCGAAGAAGCGGACGTCGATCTTCATCCGATCAGCTCGGCGAACGGCAGGTAGCGAACGACGTCGCCGGCAACGATCGTCGCGCCGCCCGGGTTGTCGACGACGCCGTCGGCCCAGATCGTCGAGGTGAGAACGCCCGAGCCCTGGTGGCTGAAGAGATCGAGACCGCCGGCGTCGTTGCGGCGAACACGCAGGAACTCGCGCCGCCTGTCGGGGCGCGTCCAGGTGAAATCAGCGCGCATGGCGATCGGCTTCGGCGCCGTATCGCTCACGCCCTGGAGCCTCAGCAGCACCGGCCGCACCGCGAACAGAAACGTGATCAACGCCGACACCGGGTTGCCCGGCAGGCCGATGAACCACGCCGACGACCCGTCGCGGCGAAACACTTCCCCGAAAGCCAGCGGCTTGCCGGGCTTCATGGCGATCTGCCAGAGATCGAGCCGGCCTTCCTGTTCAACGGCAGGCTTGACGTGATCTTCCTCGCCGACCGACATGCCTCCGCAAGTGACAATCAAGTCACTGGTTTCGGCGGCACGCTTCAAGGTTTCACGCGTCGCATCGAGCTTGTCGTGGACGATGCCGAGGTCCTCGCAAGCGCCGCCGAGCGATTCGATCAGGCCGCGCAGGGTGAAGCGGTTCGAGTTGTAGATGGCGCCGGGTTTGAGCAGCTGCCCGGGCATGGCCAGCTCGTCGCCCGTGGAAAAAAGGGCGACCCGTGGACGCCGGCCGACGCGCAGCGTCGCCGCGCCGACCGAAGCCGCCATGCCGAGGGCTTGCGGCGACAGACGCGTGCCGGCCACGAGCACGGTCGAGTCGCGGCGCACGTCTTCGCCGCGGCGACGGATCGACTGGCCAGCTCGGGGCACGACGTCGACGCGAACGCCAGCCTCGACGACGCTGCACTGCTCCTGTATGACGACGGCGTCGGCGCCCGCCGGAATCTGCGCGCCGGTGAAGATGCGCGCCGCCGTGCCGGGCAGCAACGCGGTACCCACCACTCCTGCCGGGATGCGCTGGCTGACCGGAAGCACGACGCCCGCCGTGGCCACATCGGCCGTGCGAACGGCGTAGCCGTCCATCTCGCTGTTGTCGGCCGGCGGCACGTCGAGCAGCGAGCGAACGTCGACGGCGAGAACACGTCTCAGCGCGTCGAAGGTCGAGATCTCTTCGGCGCGATCGGCGGCCGGCGCGGCGACGCGCGCCAGCATGCGGGTGATCGCGTCGTCGAGCGACAGCAACTGCGGCCGAGTGGGCGGATCGGAGGACGTGGCCATCATTCAGCCATTTTCGGCGATGAAGGCCTTCAGCCGCAGAAGGTCGACCGGCATCGTCGTGAATCGGCGCGGCAGCGACTCGATGCCCACGAACCGTGACGGCCGCGGTGCGTCGATGCCGATCGCCGCGCGCACCGTCGCATTGAATTTCGCCGGCAGCGCCGTCTCGAGAACGATCATCGGCGTGCCAGCCTGCGCGTATTCGCGGCCGACCTTGAGCGCATCGGCGGTGTGCGGGTCGATCACCTCGCCGAAGCGGCGATGGACGCCGTCGATCGTCGCCACGCGATCAGCCCCAGAGCTGCTGCCGCTGACGAAGCCGAAAGCGCCGATGCGGAGCCGCTCCGCCTGGGTCAACGAAAAGGCGCGTCGCGACTCGACCTCGGCGAAGAGCTCGCGCGTGCGCACCGCGTTGCGGCCGAGCGCGTCGAAGACGAAGCGCTCGAAATTCGAGGCTTTCGAGATGTCCATCGACGGGCTCGAGGTTTCGTGCGTCTCGGCGGCCGAGCGCACGCGATAGCTGCCGCTGCGAAAGAATTCGTCGAGCACGTCGTTCTCATTCGTCGCGAGAACGAGCCGGCGGATCGGCAAGCCCATCTGGCGAGCGACGTGGCCAGCGCAGATGTTGCCGAAGTTGCCGGTCGGCACGGCGAAATCGACCCCCTCGTCGTTCGACGACGTGGCCTGGAAGTAGCCGGCGAAGTAGTAAACGATCTGGGCCAGCAGCCGAGCCCAGTTGATCGAGTTCACCGTGCCGATCGAGTACCGCTCCTTGAACGCCAGATCGGCGGAGACGCCCTTGACGAGATCCTGACAGTCGTCGAAGACGCCTTCGATCGCGATGTTGTGGATGTTCGCGTCCTGCAGGCTGAACATCTGCGCCTGCTGGAATTCGCTCATCCGGCCGAGCGGCGAGAGCATGAACACGCGGACACCGCGCTTGCCCTTCAACGCGTGCTCGGCCGCGCCGCCGGTATCGCCCGAAGTCGCGCCCAGCACGTTGAGCGTGCGGCCACGGCGCGCCAGTTCGTACTCGAAGGCGTTGCCGAGAAACTGCATCGCCAGGTCCTTGAAAGCGAGCGTCGGCCCGTTCGACAGGCCGAGAACGAAGATGCCCGGGTCGAGGCTTCGCAGCGGCGTGATGCGCGCGTCGCCGAACGCTTCGGCGGTGTACGTCTCGGCGACGATGCGGTGCAAGGCATCGGCTGGCACGTCGTCGGCGTAGAGCGAGATCAGCTCGAAGGCGAGCTCGGGGTAGGTCAGCTGGCGCCAGCGCGCCAGCGTCGCCGCATCGACGCGCGGATAGCGCTCGGGAAGGAAGAGGCCGCCGCCGGGCGCCAGGCCTTCGAGCAGGATGTCGCTGAAGCCCCTTTCCGCCGTCCCACCGCGCGTGCTCAGGTATTTCAACCGAGGTCTTCCTTGCGGATGCGAACGATCTTCGCCAGCACCGTCGGCAACGCCTGCATCGCCGCCATCGCCTTCGTCATCCTGCCTTCGACGGTGTCGTGCGTGAGGATGATGACGTCGGTTCGCGCCGCGCCCTCGTGCGTGCCGATCTCGGCCGGCCGCTGCAGCAAGGCGTCGATGGAGATGTCGTGCTCGGCCAGGATGCCGGTGACGCGCGCCAGCACCCCGGCCACATCGGCCACCTGCAGCCGCAGGTAGAACGAAGTCACGACTTCGTCGATCGGCAGGACGGACAGGTCCTGCATCGCCGCCGGCTGGAACGCCAGATGCGGCACGCGATGATCGGGGTCGGCGGTGGCGAGCCGTGCCAGGTCGACCAGGTCGGCGATCACGGCGGATGCCGTCGGCTCGGCGCCGGCGCCCTTGCCATAGTAAAGCGTGGTGCCGACCGCGTCGCCCTGCACCAGCACCGCGTTCATCGCACCTTCGACATTGGCGATCAGGCGCTTGGCCGGAACCAGCGTCGGGTGCACGCGCAGCTCGATGCCGCCGCTGGTGCCCCCGTTGATCGCGTCGCGCCGCTTGGTGATCGCCAGCAGTTTGATGCGATAGCCGAGCTGCTCGGCATAGGCGATGTCGGCGGGCTGCAATTGCGTGATGCCTTCGACATACGCCTTCGCGAATTGCACCGGTACGCCGAAGGCGATCGCCGAAACCAGCGTCGCCTTATGGGCTGCGTCGATGCCTTCGATGTCGAAGGTGGGGTCGGCTTCAGCATAGCCGAGCCGTTGCGCTTCGGCCAGGGCCTGCGCGAAATCGATGCCGCGCGCGCGCATCTCGGAGAGGATGAAGTTGGTGGTGCCGTTGATGATCCCGGCGATCCATTCAATTCGATTGGCGGTGAGCCCTTCGCGGAGCGCCTTGATGATCGGGATGCCGCCGGCCACCGCGGCCTCGAAGGCGACGACGACGCCTTTTTCGCGCGCCGCCGCGAAGATCTCGGTACCGTGGATCGCGAGCAAGGCCTTGTTCGCCGTGACGACGTGCTTGCCGGCGGCGATCGCCTCGAGCACTAGCGTCCTGGCGATGCCGGTGCCGCCGATCAGCTCGACGATCACGTCGATGTCGGGGCGGCCGATCACCGAGCGCGCGTCGGCCGTGACCGTCGCGGCGCCGCCGGCGACGACGCTCGCCCGCGCGGTGTCGAGATCGGCGATGTGCGTGATGCGACTCTCGCGCCCGGCGCGGCGCCGGATCTCTTCCTGGTTGCGCTGCAGGACGACGAACGTGCCGGTGCCGACGACGCCGACGCCGAGCAGCCCGACCTGGATCGGTTTCATGGTGGCAATGCTGCGGCCGCTTCGCTCAACGCGAGTGCCGGGTCCGATAGTGGTCGAGGAAGGTCGCGATGCGGCCGATCGCATCGGTGAGGTCGTCGGAGTTGGGCAGGAAGACGACGCGGATGTGATCGGGCCGAGGCCAGTTAAAACCGGTGCCCTGGACGATCAGCACCTTTTGCTCGGCCAGCAGCTCATAGGCGAATTGCTGGTCGTCCTCGATCGGATAAAGCTTCGGGTCGAGCCTCGGGAACATGTAGAGCGCCGCCTTCGGCTTGACGCAGGTGACGCCGGGAATGGCCGTCAGCAGCTGATGCGCCAGGTCGCGCTG
>JBDTIO010000096.1:0-17751 GCA_039936375.1 Caldimonas sp.
GGGCGGTGCCCTGAAGCCCGCGGAAGAAATCTTCGCCAAGAAAAACGCCCTCGGCACCGTTACGGCACCAAGGGCGAATCAAATCAGGACTGGGTCAGTCCGTCAACACGTTAAGCGAACGGCTTGCGCGCTGCGACCCCTTTCTGTTGGGACTCGGATCGCTTCGCGATCCCGCTGAATTCAGCGAGCGTCACTTCAATTTCGTTTCCTTGTAGGTCACATGCTTGCGCGCCTTCGGATCGAATTTCATCAGCTCGATCTTTTCCGGCGTCGTCTTCTTGTTCTTGTCGGTCGTGTAGAAGTGACCGGTACCGGCGCTCGATTCGAGCTTGATCTTCTCGCGTCCACCTTTGGCCATGGTCGCTCTCCTTTAGATTTCGCCGCGGGCGCGCAGGTCGGCGACGACCTGCTCGATGCCCACCTTGTCGATCAGGCGCAGCGCCGCATTGGAGATGCGCAAGCGTACCCAGCGGTTTTCGCCCTCGACCCAGAACCGGCGGTAGTGCAGGTTGGGCAGGAAGCGGCGCTTCGTTTTGTTGTTGGCGTGGGAAACGTTGTTCCCGACCATCGGGCGCTTGCCCGTGACTTGACAGACGCGTGCCATGACGCTTCTCCGTGCTGGGTGTATGGTTGCCGGCAGCCGAGTGGTCGGCGCGGCAAAGCTAATGATTATAGCCGGGCCGGATTCGGCGGTTGTTCCGGTGAGGCCGCGGCGCCAGTGTCGGGCGTGCCCCGGTCGCGGGCAGGCGCTCGCGGTCGAGCCTTCGGCCCGACTTCCCTGCGCTGCTCGGTCTGCCAAGGCGGCTGCGGAACTCGCCCTTTTGCTCGCTGCGCGAGCAACGGAGCTCAAACAGTCCTCGCCGTCCCCGGCCCGCGGCCGGGGCAACCTTGTCAGCCCCGCGCTGCTCGGCGCTCACGACAGCCCGCGACCGGGGCACGCCCGACGCTGCGAGAGGCGCTCCGGAATTCCTCTTTGCCGGCGGTAGCGGTTCGAGCATCGCAGGGAAGTCCCGCGCAGCGGGACCGCCGCCGCTAAGCGACGACCCGGCCACCCTGCGCCTGAGCCTCGCTCCGATAGTCGAAACGCGAAACGCGCGATACCCTCAGCTCTGCTCGAGGAACCGTTGCGCGTCCAGCGCCGCCATGCACCCTGTGCCGGCACTCGTGATCGCCTGGCGATAGACGTGATCCTGGACATCGCCGGCCGCGAAAACGCCGGGCACGCTCGTCATGGTCGCGAAGCCGTCGAGGCCGCTCTTCGACAGGATGTAGCCGTCGCGCATCTCGAGCTGGCCCTTGAAGATGTCGGTGTTCGGCTGATGGCCGATGGCGATGAAGCATCCGGTGAGGGTGAGCTCGGAGGTCGTGTCGCCTTGGGTGCTGCGCAGGCGAACGCCGGTGACGCCGGTCTCGTTGCCGAGGACCTCGTCGAGCGTCGACCACAAGTGCAGCTGCATCTTGCCGTCGGCAACCTTGGCCATGATCTTGTCGACGAGGATCGCTTCGGCCCGGAATTTGTCGCGCCGGTGGACGAGGTGCACCTTCGAGGCGATGTTCGACAGATAGAGAGCTTCTTCCACCGCGGTGTTGCCGCCGCCGACGACGCAGACCACCTGGCCGCGATAGAAGAAGCCGTCGCAGGTGGCGCAGCCGCTGACGCCGCGGCCTATGAAGGCCTGCTCCGAAGGCAGGCCGAGGTACTTTGCCGAGGCGCCGGTGGCGATGACTAGTGCATCGCAGGTGTATTGGCCGGAATCGCCGCGCAAGGTGAACGGGCGCTTGCCGAGATCGACTTCGTCGATGTGGTCGAACAGCACCTTGGTGTCGAACCGCTCGGCGTGCTTCAGGAACCGCTGCATCAGGTCCGGCCCCATGACGCCGTCGACGTCGCCGGGCCAGTTGTCGACATCGGTCGTCGTCATCAGCTGGCCGCCCTGGGCGATGCCGGTGATGAGCATCGGCTGCAGGTTGGCGCGAGCGGCGTAGAGGGCCGCGGTGTAGCCGGCCGGCCCGGAACCGAGAATGAGGACGCGGGCGTGCTGGGAAGTGGAAGTCATGGCCTAAGGAATGCTGAAACGCAAGTCGATGCGTCGCTCAAGTCTGACATGGGGTTGCAACCGGCTGGCATCAACTCGCTTAATGGTGACAATAGCCGCACTGGAGTTCGCGGGAAATTTTCACGCGAGCGTGCCGGCAAGCTTGTTGAAAAGAAAGGCGTGTCCGATGGCGATGCTCTCGAATCTCGATCTCATCCGGCGGGTGCCGTTGTTCTCACTGCTCACCAACGACCAGGCCCAGGGCATTGCCGACAGTGTCGTCAAGAGGCGGTTCAGGCGAGGCGAGATCGTCGTCGAGCACGGCAAGAAATCGAACGCCCTCTTCATCCTGCTGACCGGCCGTGCCCGCGTCCTGACGGCCGATTCGCGAGGCCGCGAAGTCATTCTCGCGGTGCTGCAGTCGGGTGACTACGTCGGCGAGATGAGCCTGATCGACAACGAGCCGCACTCGGCGACGGTGCGTGCCGAGGTGCAGACCGACATGCTGATCCTCGGTCGCACCGAGTTCGCGCGTTGCCTGCCGGAAAACTCGAGTCTGTCCTACGCCATCATGCGCGGCCTCGTGCATCGCCTGCGCAGCGCCGACCGGCAGATCGAGTCGCTCGCTCTGCTCGATGTGTACGGCCGCGTTGCCCGCACCCTGCTCGACATGTCGGAGATGGAAGGCGAGGTCAAGATCATCCGCAACAAGGTCTCGCGCCAGGATCTGGCCAAGGTCGTCGGCGCCTCGCGCGAGATGGTCAGCCGGGTCATGAAGGATCTCGAAGGCCGCGGCATGGTGCAGACCCAGGAGAACGGCTGGGTCGTGATCAAGGAACAACTGACCGCCTGATCGCGGTCGTCGAAGGGCGCGAGCGTCAGCGCCCATCCCGCACAATTCGCGGATGACGTTTCCCCTCGGATCGCTCCGCCGCGACGGCTCGGAGAGCACTGCGCCGGCGGCGCGGGCCAGCTCGACGTCGTCGTGGCGCGCCCAGCTGGCCCTTCTCATCGGCGCCGTCGCCTGGATCCTGGGCGTTCTGGCTCTGTCGACGCACAGCGGCGCCGACCCGGGTTTTTCGACCTCGGGCTCGGGCGGCTCGATGCAGAACAAGGCCGGCGTCGCCGGCGCCTGGCTGTCGGATTTCTCGTTCTTCCTGTTCGGCTACTCCGTCTGGTGGGCGGCGCTGGTCGGCGGCCGCGTCTGGCTCGCTGCCTTGGCACGCATGCTCCGCGCGGGCGCCGGCACCGGAGTGACGCCGGAGCGGCCGGCGACGTGGCCGATCTGGCTCGGCCTCGCTCTGCTCCTGACCTCGAGCGCGTCGCTCGAATGGACGCGCCTCTACGCCTACGAAGCGCAGGTCGCCGGCGGCAACGCCGGTGGCGTGCTCGGCTACGCGCTCGGCAGGTCGAGCCAGTCGCTGCTCGGTTTTGCCGGGTCGGGGGTGCTCTGGATCGCCGTGCTGGTGGCCGGCGTCTCGCTCGGCCTGGGCTTTTCCTGGTTGCGTGCCGCCGAGCGCATCGGCGCCGCCGTCGACTCGCTGCGCTCGCGCCGCGTTTCGCGCATCGAGCGCGAAGAAGACCTGCGCCTCGGCGAAGAAGCGGTCCGCGAACGCAAGGAAACGGTCGAGGTCGAGCATGAATTGCACGAGCAGCACTTGCCGATCGTCATCGAGCCGACGCTGGTCGATGTGCCGAAGAGCACGCGGGTCGTCAAGGAACGGCAAAAGCCCTTGTTCAGCGAGCTGGTCGATACCAAGCTGCCGCAGGTCGACCTGCTCGATTCTGCGCCGCAGCGCCAGGAGAGCGTGAGCGCCGAGACGCTTGAGATGACCTCGCGTCTGATCGAGAAAAAACTCAAGGACTTCGGCGTCGAGGTGCGCGTCGTGGCAGCCTCGCCCGGCCCGGTGATCACCCGCTACGAGATCGAGCCCGCGGTCGGCGTCAAGGGCGCGCAGGTGGTGAGCCTGGCCAAGGATCTGGCGCGATCGCTGAGCCTGGTCAGCATCCGCGTCGTCGAGACGATCCCGGGCAAGACGACGATGGCGCTCGAGTTGCCGAACGCCAAGAGGCAGATGATCCGCCTCTCGGAGGTGCTGGGCTCGCAGGCCTATGCCGATTCCGGCTCGCAGCTCACCATCGGCCTCGGCAAGGACATCGTCGGCTCGCCGGTCGTTGCCGATCTCGCCAAGATGCCGCATTGCCTGGTCGCAGGCACGACCGGCGCCGGCAAGTCGGTGGGCATCAACGCGATGATCCTGTCGCTGCTGTACAAGGCCGAAGCGCGCGACGTTCGGCTCATCCTCATCGATCCCAAGATGCTCGAGATGAGTGTCTACGAAGGCATTCCGCATCTGCTCTGTCCGGTAGTCACCGACATGAAGCAGGCCGCCAACGCGCTCAACTGGGGCGTCGGCGAGATGGAACGGCGCTACAAGCTGATGAGCAAGCTCGGGGTGCGCAACCTGACGAGCTACAACAAGAAGCTGGCCGAAGCAGCGGAGCGCGGCGAGCCGCTCACCAATCCATTCAGCCTCACGCCTGAGGCGCCCGAGCCGCTCGAGCGGCTGCCTTTCATCGTCGTCGTCATCGACGAGCTGGCCGACCTGATGATGGTCGTCGGCAAGAAGATCGAAGAGCTGATCGCGCGGCTGGCACAGAAGGCGCGCGCTTCCGGCGTGCACCTGATCCTGGCGACGCAGCGGCCCAGCGTCGATGTCATCACCGGCCTGATCAAGGCCAACATTCCGACCCGCCTGTCGTTCCAGGTATCGAGCAAGATCGATTCGCGCACGATTCTCGACCAGATGGGCGCCGAAGCGCTGCTCGGCATGGGTGACATGCTCTACCTGTCTTCGGGCAGCAGCATGCCGATCCGGGTGCACGGCGCGTTCGTGAGCGACGACGAGGTGCATCGCGTCGTCGCCTATCTGAAGACGCAGGGCGAGCCGAACTACATCGAGGGCATTCTGGAAGGCGGCACGCTCGACGGCGAAGGCGGCGATGCGCTGGCCGGCGAAGCCGGGGTCGGCGGCGGCGAAAACGATCCGATGTACGACCAGGCCATCGGCATCGTGCTGCAGCATCGGCGGGCTTCGATCTCGCTCGTGCAGCGCCACTTGCGCATCGGCTACAACCGGGCCGCGCGACTGTTGGAACAAATGGAGAAATCCGGTCTCGTATCGAGCATGGCAACCAACGGCAATCGCGACATCCTCGTTCCGGCGCGCGTGGAATGAAGCCGCGTGGCTACATGACGGTGGCCGTGGCGGCCGCATTCCTGGCCTCGTTCGTGGCCGAGGCCGCGGCGATCGATACCTTGCGCGATTTCGTTCGCGACGTGAAGACCGGCCGCGCCCAGTTCACGCAGACGGTCACTTCGCCCGATGGCGCGAAGAAGAAGACCTCGAGCGGCAGCTTCGAATTCTCGCGGCCGAACCGGTTCCGCTTCGTCTACGTCAAGCCGTTCGAGCAGACCATCGTCGCCGATGGCGAGAAGGTCTGGATCTACGACGCCGACCTCAACCAGGTGAGCTCGCGCAAGTTCTCGTCGGCGCTCGGTGCGACGCCCGCGGCGCTCCTTGCCGGCGGCTCGCTCGACAAGGACTTCGAACTGTCGAGCCTGCCGTCGCACGACGGGCTCGACTGGGCCGAGGCCAAGCCGAAGGCTAAGGACGGCGCCTTTCAGTCGGTGCAGGTCGGCTTCAAGGGCAAGGACCTGGCCGCGCTCGAGATCATCGACAGCTTCGGCCAGAAATCGCTGCTCACGTTCAGCGCGTTCGCACCGAACGTGGCGCTGCCCGCCGAGTCGTTTCGCTTCACGCCGCCGGCCGGCGCCGACGTCATCGAGCAATAGGCTCGCCCGGCGCGGCTCGGCGCGCCGACGCAAATGCGCTGACGGGCTCAATCGTCCCGCGTTGCGATCAGCACCGCGTTCGTGCCGCCGAATGCAAACGAGTTTGACATCGCGGCGCGCAACCCCGATGCCTCTCTGGCCGAGCCGGTGACGAGATCGATCGCCAAGGCCGGATCGGGCGCTGCGACGTGGGCCGTCGGCGGCAGACGGCGGTGGTGCAGGGCGCGCAGCGTCGCCAGCAACTCGACGGCACCGCCGGCGCCGAGCAGGTGGCCATGAATCGCCTTGCTCGAGCTCATCGGTACGCCACGGGCGGCGAAGACTCGGCCGATCGAATCGGCCTCGGCGGCGTCGCCGGCCGCGGTTGCCGTGCCGTGGGCGTTGACGTAGCCGATGTCGTTCGCCGAGAGCCCGGCGTCGGCAAGCGCGGCAAGCATCGCGCGCGCCTGTCCTGAGGCATCCGGCTGAGTGATGTGCATCCCGTCGCAGTTGGTGGCGTAGCCGGCGAGCAGCGCCGTGCGCGGGGCGCCGCGGGCGCTCGCATGCTGCGGCGATTCGAGCACGAAAGCGGCCGCCCCTTCGCCGAGCGCGAAGCCGGCGCGATCGGCAGCGAACGGACGGCAGGCCGTTGCCGCAACGGCCGCGGCCGTCGCCGTGCTCAGCGGCGCGAGCACGCGCATCGCCTGCCAGCTTGCGAGCACGCCGGACGTCAGCATCGCCTCGCTGCCGCCGGCGATGGCGATGTCGATCCAGCCGGCGCGGATGGCCCGCATCGCTTCGCCGATCGCGACCGCCGACGACGCGCAGGCGCAGGCATAGGCGAGCGCGGCACCACGCGCGCCGAAAAGCAGGGCGATCTCGGCGACCGGCGCATTCGGCATCGTCGTGACGACGCTGGTCGGCCGCATTCGCCGCCGATCGGCGTAGACGATGCGGCAGGTCGCTTCGAAGGTGGCGGCTCCGGCCATGCCGCTGCCCCAGAAGATGCCCAGACGCTCAGGGTCGAAGCTTCCGGCGTCGAGCCGGGCGCTGCGCGCCGCGCCGCGCGCCGCCGACAGCGCCATCGCCGTGCCGCGGTCGAGCGGCAGGCGCGACGGAGCAAGCTCGGCATCGGCGTCGAACTCGGCCGGTGCGACGGGTACCGGGGGAAGGTCGATGCCGGGCAGGTCGGGCGCGCGGGCGCGAATGGCGGACACACCGGCGAAGAGCGCCGCATCGAAGCTCGCCAGATCGTTGCCGATCGGACTGACGATGCCGGCGCCGGTGACGGCCAGCGGCGCCGCACCAGGGCTAGGGCGTAGCGCCATCTTTCGCGGGCCGCGCAGCGACCGCTTCATCGAGCAGGCCGGCCAGTTGGCCGAGCGTGACGCCTGCCTGGCGGGGATCGAGTCGTTCTTCGGGGATGCGAACATCGAATCGATCCTCGACGGCGAAGACGAATTCCATCAGCGCCAACGAATCGAGACCGAGCGACTCGAGCGTCGATTCAGGCTGAACCCGGGCGGCCTCGACGTGGAATTTGTCGAGGAGAACCGCGGCGACGGCGTCGAAGGTCGATCGATTCATGGGTCGGGATGCGGCCGTCGTTGAGCGAGGGCGCATCTTATGTCGGCGGGTCGGATGTCCCCGGCCGGACGCGGCTCGCGCGGCCACGGCAGAATCGGCAGGGCTTCGCACTCGCGGTGCCCGTCCATCGTGCCAGCCTCCTCGCTCGAACTTCCTTTCGCCGACATGGCAGCGCCGCTCGCCGAACGGCTTCGTCCGAAGACACTCGACGACGTGATCGGCCAGCAGCACCTGCTCGGGCCCGGCAAGCCGCTGCGCGTCGCCTTCGAATCGGGCCGGCTGCACTCGATGATTCTCTGGGGCCCGCCCGGCGTCGGCAAGACGACGCTGGCCCGCCTCATGGCCGATGCCTTCGAGGCCCAGTTCATCGCCATGTCGGCGGTGCTCGGCGGCGTCAAGGACATTCGCGATGCGGTCGAGCGGGCCCAGGCGGCGCGGGCGCAGGGCAGGAAGACGGTGGTCTTCGTCGACGAGGTGCACCGCTTCAACAAGAGCCAGCAGGACGCCTTCTTGCCGCACGTCGAGTCGGGCCTGTTCACATTCATCGGCGCGACCACCGAGAACCCGTCGTTCGAGGTCAACTCGGCGTTGCTCTCACGCGCCACCGTGCACGTGCTGAAGAGTCTCGACGATGCCGACCTGCGGACGCTGCTCGAACGGGCTCGCGCGCTGCTCGCCGCGCCGCCGATGACCGAGGCTGCGGCGACGCGCCTGGTCGGCTACGCCGACGGCGACGCCCGGCGCCTCCTCAACGCCTATGAGAATCTGATCGCCACGGCCAGCGGGGGCGGTGAGCTCGATCCGTCGATACTCGAGCACGGCGCCATCGGGGAGCGGCTGCTGGAGCAGTCGTTGGGCGAGCAACTGCGCCGCTACGACAAGGGCGGCGAACAGTTCTACGACACCATCTCGGCCCTGCACAAGGCCGTGCGCGGCAGCGACCCCGATGCCTCGTTGTACTGGTTCGTGCGCATGATCGACGGCGGCGTCGACCCGCGCTATGCGGCGCGCCGGCTGGTGCGCATGGCCAGCGAGGACGTCGGTCTGGCCGACCCGCGCGCCTTGCGCTTTGCCCTCGACGCAGCCGAGACCTACGAGCGGCTCGGCTCGCCGGAAGGCGAGCTGGCGCTGGCCGAAGCGGTCGTCTATCTGGCGATGGCGCCGAAAAGCAATGCCGTCTACAGCGCCTGGAATGCGGCGCGTGCCTTCGTCAAGGCCGACCGCACCCGGCCGGTGCCTCTCAGGCTGCGCAATGCACCGACCGCCCTCATGAAAAACCTCGACTACGGCAAAGGCTATCGCTACGCCCACGACGAAAGCGATGCCTTCGCCGCCGGCGAAAGCTACTGGCCCGACGATCTGGCGCCGCCGCGCTTCTACGAGCCGGCACCGCGCGGTCTCGAGATCCGGATCGGCGAACGGCTGGCCGAGCTGCGGGCGCGCAACGAGGCGGCCGATCGCGACGTGTGAGTCTCTTGCGTGCCTCCGCCGGGAATGTAAAGGTGAGCGGGTTAGCGAGCGTAAGCCGATAGAACGTCGACCCTAGAATTCCGCCGAAATCGAGCCCGCGGGAAGCCGCCACGTCGTTGTGGCGGGCAACTTGCATAGGACACGGCGCATGGATATCTTCGTCCAGCAGATCATCAACGGCCTCGTGCTCGGCAGCGTCTATGCGCTGGTGGCGCTCGGCTACACGATGGTCTACGGCATCATCAACCTCATCAACTTCGCGCACGGCGACGTGCTGATGGTGGGCGCCCTCACCAGCTGGACGGTCGTCACGGCGCTGGCCGGCTACGGCTTGCCAGGCTGGCTGCTGCTGCTGCTCGGCCTGATCGCGGCGGTCATCGTCTGCTCGGTGCTCAACTTCACGATCGAGAAGATCGCCTACCGGCCCTTGCGCAACGCGCCGCGCCTGGCGCCGCTCATCACGGCGCTGGGCATGAGCCTGCTGCTGCAGACGCTCGCCATGATCATCTGGAAGCCGAACTACAAGTCGTTCCCGATCCTCCTGCCGAGCGAGCCGCACATGATCTTCGGCGCCGTCATCAACGACGTGCAGATCCTGATCCTGGTAGCCACGGTCATCACCCTGACCGGGCTGATGTACCTCGTCAACCGCACCAAGCTCGGCCGGGCCATGCGCGCCACCGCCGAAAACCCGCGCGTCGCCGCGCTGATGGGTGTGCGGCCCGATACCGTGATCTCCGCCACCTTCGTGATCGGTGCCGCGCTGGCGGCGCTGGCCGGCGTGATGTATGCGGCCAACTATGGCTCGGTGCAGCACACCATGGGCTTCCTGCCCGGGCTGAAGGCATTCACGGCGGCGGTCTTCGGTGGCATAGGGAACCTGGCCGGGGCGATGGTCGGCGGCGTGCTGCTCGGCCTGATCGAATCGCTCGGCGCCGGCTACATCGGCGACCTCACCGGCGGCGTCTTCGGCAGCAACTACCAGGACATCTTCGCCTTCATCGTCCTCATCATCGTGCTGACCCTCAGGCCGCAAGGCCTGCTTGGCGAGCGCGTTGCCGATCGGGCGTGACATGATCATTTCGATGAAGTCCCGGCAGGACAGAGTCGTCGTCTTCGTCGTCGCGGCGGTGGCGTTGCTGATCCTGCCCTTCGTGCTCCAGTTCGCCGGCAACGCCTGGGTGCGCATCGTCGACATCGCCTTGCTCTACGTGCTGCTGGCGCTCGGCCTCAACATCGTGGTCGGGTATGCCGGGCTGCTCGATCTCGGCTACGTCGCCTTCTACGCGGTAGGCGCCTACATGATGGGCTTGCTCGCCTCGCCGCAGCTGACGGACAGCTTTCCGTCGATCGCCGCGATGTTTCCGCACGGCCTGCATACGCCGTGGTGGGTCGTCATTCCGCTCGGCGCGTTGCTCGCGGCCGGCGCCGGCGTGCTGCTCGGCGCGCCGACGCTGAAACTGCGCGGCGACTACCTCGCCATCGTCACGCTCGGTTTCGGCGAGATCGTCCGCGTCTTCGTGAACAACCTGGACGCTCCGGTCAACATCACGAACGGTCCGAAGGGCATCGCCTCGATCGACGAGATCACGATCTTTGGCGAGAGCCTGGGCAAGACGCACGAGATTTTCGGCTTTGCCATGCCGAAGGTGACCAACTACTACGTCCTGTTCCTGCTGCTCGTCCTCTTTGCGGTACTGATCTGCTCCCGGCTCGAGCGCAGTCGGATCGGCCGCGCCTGGATGGCTATTCGTGAAGACGAGATCGCCGCCAAGGCGATGGGCATCAACACCCGCAACCTCAAGCTGCTGGCGTTCGGCATGGGTGCCACCTTCGGCGGCGTTTCGGGCGTCATGTTCGCGACCTTCCAGGGCTTCATCTCGCCGGAGTCGTTCAGCCTGCAGGAGTCGATCATGATCGTGGCGATGGTCGTTCTCGGCGGCATCGGCCATCTGCCCGGCGTGATCGTCGGCGCCCTGCTGCTCTCGGCCTTGCCCGAGGTCCTGCGCTACGTCGCCGGGCCTTTGCAGTCAATGACCGACGGCCGGCTCGACGCCTCGATCCTGCGCCAGCTGCTCGTCGCCCTGGCGATGATCGGCATCATGCTGGCGCGACCGCACGGCCTGTGGCCTTCGCCAGAGCACGGCAAGGTGGCGCCGGGCGGGCCGATGCCGAAAACGCCGGACGATCCGGCGGTGCCGCAGCCGGTCGGCCCCGACGTGGGCGAAGTCACCAATCAGGACTACTCGAGCGGAACGCGACATGCCTGAGCGCCAGAACGTCCTGCACGTCGCCGGCGTATCGAAGCGCTTCGGCGGCCTGCAAGCGCTTTCCGATGTCGGCATCACCATCCAGGAAGGTCAGGTCTACGGCCTGATCGGCCCGAACGGCGCCGGCAAGACGACGTTCTTCAACGTCCTCACGGGCCTCTATACGCCCGACTCCGGCACCTTCGAGCTGGGCGGCCAACCGTACAAGCCGAGCGCGGTGCACGAGGTTGCCAAGGCAGGCATCGCGCGCACGTTCCAGAACATCCGTCTTTTCGCCGAGATGACGGCGCTCGAGAACGTGATGGTCGGGCGACACGTGCGAACGCACTCGGGCCTGATCGGCGCCGTCTTTCGCACGCCGGGCTTCAGGGCCGAAGAGACCGCAATCGCCAATCGGGCGCAGGAGCTGCTCGACTACGTCGGCATCGGCGGCTTCGCCGAGTACAAAGCACGCACCCTGAGCTATGGCGACCAGCGTCGCCTGGAAGTGGCGCGAGCCCTGGCCACCGACCCGAAGCTGATCGCCCTCGACGAGCCGGCCGCCGGCATGAACGCCACCGAAAAAGTGACACTGCGCGAGCTGATCGACCGCATCCGCAACGACGGCCGCACGATTCTTCTCATCGAGCACGACGTCAAGCTCGTGATGGGCCTGTGCGATCGCGTCACGGTGCTCGACTACGGCAAGCAGATCGCCGAGGGCACGCCGGCCGAGGTGCAGAGGAATGCCAAGGTGATCGAGGCCTATCTCGGTGCCGACCACGCGGTGCATTGAGACGCCGCCGGCATGAACGACACCGTGATGACGAACGCCGCGACGGCTGTTGACCGGGTTGCCGTAAAGGCGCTGCTTCGGGTGACGGGATTGCGTGTCGCCTACGGCGGCATCCAGGCGGTGAAGGGCGTGTCGTTCGAGGTCATGGACGGTGAGCTGGTCAGCCTGATCGGCGCCAACGGCGCGGGCAAGACGACGACGCTGAAGGCCGTCACCGGCACGCTGCCGTCGACTGGCGGGGAGATCGAGTTCATGGGTCGCAGCATTCGCGGCCAGGGGCCGTGGGATCTGGTCAAGCAAGGTCTGGTGATGGTGCCGGAAGGGCGTGGCGTCTTTGCGCGCATGACGATCACCGAGAACCTGCAGATGGGCGCTTTCGTGCGCAACGACAAGAAGGAGATCGAGGCCGACATCGATCGCGTCTTCGGCATCTTTCCGCGCCTCAAGGAAAGGCGCAACCAGCTCGCCGGCACGATGAGCGGCGGCGAGCAGCAGATGCTGGCCATGGGCCGGGCGCTGATGGCGCGACCCAAGGTGCTGCTGATGGACGAGCCGTCGATGGGCCTGTCGCCGTTGCTGGTCGACAAGATCTTCGAGGTCGTGAGCGAGATCCATGGCCAGGGCACGACGATCCTGCTGGTCGAGCAGAACGCCAGCCGGGCCCTGAAGCTCGCCTCGCGCGGCTACGTCATGGACTCCGGCGAAGTGACGATGCACGGCGTCGCCAGCGACTTGCTCGCCGATCCCAGGGTCCGCGCCGCCTACCTGGGCGAGTAGCAGGCGCCGGCACCGGTGCTCTGTCGCCGGCAAGGGCCGGTCACCTCGACGATAGAATCCCGGCCTCGTTCGAGTGGAATGCGAGGCGGTCGCTGTGGTTGGCGGCTCCACGCTCGAAGTGCATTTTTCCGAGCCCGATCGAGATCGTGACAACCCCTCCCGCCAACGTCGCCCCGCCGTCTTCGCGCTTCGACTGCGACGTGTTCATCATCGGCGGCGGCCCGGCCGGCGCCACGATCGCGGCGCTGCTCGCACAGCAAGGCCGCGACGTTGTCGTCGCCGAGAAAGGTCACCATCCGCGCTTTCACATCGGCGAATCGCTTCTGCCGGCGAACGCCGCGCTATTCGACGCGCTCGGCGTCCGGGCCGAGGTCGAACGCATCGGCATGACCAAGTTCGGCGTCGAGTTCATCTCGCCGGAGCACGAGCATCGGGCCACCATCGAGTTCGTCGACGCCTGGAGCAAGGACATGCCCTATGCCTGGCAGGTGCGACGTTCGGAGCTCGACGAGCTGCTGTTCCGCAACGCCGCGGCCAAGGGCGCAAAGGCGATCGAAGGCTGTCGTGTGCGCGAGGTTCGGTTCGACGCCGACGGCGTCGGCATCGATGCCGATCTCGACGACGGCGGGAAGCGAACCTGGCGCGCCCGCTACGTCGTCGACGCGTCGGGCCGGGACACGCTGCTCGCCAATCAGTTTCGCTGCAAGCAGAAGAATCGCAAGCACAACAGCTCGGCGCTGTTCGGTCATTTCGAAGGCGCGACGCGGTTGCCCGGCAAGGCCGAGGGCAACATCACGATCTTCTGGTTCGAGCACGGCTGGTTCTGGTTCATTCCGCTGACCGACGGCACGACGAGCGTGGGTGCAGTCTGCTGGCCGTACTACCTCAAGACGCGAACGAAGCCGCTGCCGGAATTCTTTCGCGACACGATCGCCGCCTGCCCGGCGCTGGCGGCTCGTCTGGAAGGCGCACGGCTCGTCTCCGAGGTGCAGGCGACGGGCAACTACTCCTACGGCAGCAACATCTCGAGCGGCGAGCGTTTCATCATGCTCGGCGATGCCTACGCCTTCATCGACCCGGTGTTCTCTTCGGGCGTATTGCTGGCCATGAAAAGCGCTTTCGCCGGCGCAGAGGTGGTCGAGACGACGCTCGATCGGCCGAAGCTGGCGGCCCGAGCTCGACGACGATTCGACGCCGTGTCCCGGCGCGGCCCGCGCGAATTCTCGTGGTTCATCTTTCGCGTTTCCAGCCCGACGATGCGCGATTTCTTCATGGCTCCGCAGAACCCGATGCGGGTGAAGGAAGCGCTGATCTCCCTGTTCGCGGGCGACATCTACGACAAGACGCCGATCTGGCCGTCGATCTTCGCGCTGAAGACGATGTACTACCTGGTCTCGCTCGGAAACCTCGGCCGCAGCCTGGCATTCTGGAAGCGCCGGCGCAGCAACATTCGCGACGCCGAGGCCGCCGCGTCGTGAGCGGCGTGGCCGCAGGGCGGGCGGCAACCGGGGCGCCCGCGACGACGCTTGCGGCCTTTTCGGCCTTGGCCTTGGGTCTGGCCGTGATCGCATCGACCGCTCGTGCCGACGACGTGCCGCTGCCGGGGCCCGTGGTCGAAGGAACGGTTGCCACCCGGGTCGCTGCCGACGCGCCGCAGGCCGGTATCGGCGAGCCACTCTGGGAGCTGGGCCTCGGCGTCGCCGCGGTGCGCTTCGCCGACTACCGCGGCTCCGACCGGAGCAGCACCTACGTGTTGCCATTGCCCTTCGTCGCCTATCGTGGCCGCTTCCTGCGTGCCGATCGCGACGGCGCGCGCGCCATTCTTTTCGCTGGCCATCGTGTCATCGTCGATGTCAGCCTGTCTGCATCGGTACCGAGCAAGAGCAGCCATGACGACGCCCGCCAGGGCATGCCCGACCTGCCGGGCACCTTCGAGATCGGCCCCAATCTCAACGTCGAGCTATGGCAATCGGACGATCGCAAGCTCAAGCTCGACCTGCGCCTGCCACTGCGCGAGGCGATCACCTTGCAGGCTTCGCCGAAGACAATCGGCGTCACCTTCTCGCCCAACCTCAACCTCGACGTGCGCGGCTTCGCCGGTCGCTGGAACCTGGGCCTGCTCGGTGGTCCGCTGTTCGCCGATCGCCGCTACCACGAGCACTTCTACGGCGTTGCCCCCGAGTTCGCGACGGCGTCGCGCCCGGCCTACGACGCACCGGGCGGCTACGCCGGGTGGCGGGCGACGACGGCTTTTTCCCGCCGCCTCGGCAACGCCTGGCTCGGCGGCTTCGTCCGTTACGACGACCTGCATGGTGCGGCGTTCGCGCCCAGCCCGCTGGTGCGCCGCGAAAGCTCGGTGACGGTGGGTTTCGGCGTGTCGTGGATCTTCGCCGTCTCCGGCCAGCGGGTGGTGGTAGACGATTGAGGGCGACGCCTGCGCAGAAGCCTGCGGGCCTGTTGCATCGGCTGCTGTTTGCGCTCCTCATCGCGCAGCTCGGCCTGATGTCGCTGGCCTGGAATCTGGTCGCGCCGCTGGTGTCGGCGATGTCCTCGCGACGCTTGGGCTCGCACATTGGGCGAAGTGCCATTTCCTTCATCTATCGGTCATGCTGGAAGACGGCCGAACGCATCGGCATGATGCGTATCGACTCCGGCGCGCTCGACGTCTTGCGTGACGAGCCCGGTGGCCTCATCGTCGTCGCCAATCATCCGACGATGCTCGACGCGCTCATCGTCGTGGCGCGGCTGCCACGCGGCGTCTGCGTCATGAAGGCGGAGCTCATGCGCAACATCTTCCTCGGCGCCGGCGCCCGGCTGGCTCGCTACATCCGCAACGATGACGGCCGCGGCATGGTGCGGGACGCCGTCGAAAGCCTCGAGGAAGGCGGCCAGCTGGTGCTTTTTCCCGAAGGCACGCGCACGGTGCGGCCGCCGGTCAACGACTTCAAGCCCGGCATCACCTTCATCGCCCATCTCGCGCAGGCGCCGATCCAGACCGTGCTGATCGAAACCGACTCGGCCTATCTCACCAAGGGTTGGCCGCTGCTGCGTGTCCCGCCGATTCCGGTCGTGATTCGTCTCCGGCTCGGCGAGCGTTTTTCGCCGCAAGCCGATCATCGCGCGCTGCTGCGTCGGCTCGAAAGCTACTTCGAGCGCGAGGTCGAGCGATGACGGCTTCGACCACCCATCTCGTCGTCATGCCCAGTTACGACACCGGCGCCAACGTCTACGCGACGGTTCGTGCGGCGCGGGCCGTCTGGACTCCGGTATGGATCGTCGTCGACGGCAGCGACGACGGCACGGCCGAAGGACTCCGGGCCATGGCCGCGAGCGATCCCGGGCTGCGGGTCGACGTCCTGCCGGAGAACAAGGGCAAGGGCGCCGCTGTCCTGCACGGGCTCGTTGCCGCCCGCGACGCCGGTTTCACGCACGCCCTGACGATGGACTCGGACGGCCAGCATCCGGTCGATCTCATCGCCGCATTCATGCGCGCCGCAGAAGCGAATCCCGACGCGATGATCCTCGGCCGCCCGGTGTTCGACGCGTCGGCGCCGCTGCTGCGCGTGCGTGGCCGGCGTGTCTCGAACTGGTGGACTAACCTGGAGACGCTCGGCGCCGGCATCGACGATTCCCTCTACGGCTTTCGCGTCTACCCGATCGCGCCGCTGGTCGAGGTGATGCGTGGCCAGACCTGGATGCGCCGCTTCGATTTCGACACCGAAGCGGTCGTCCGGCTGGCCTGGCAGGGCGTGCGGCCGATCAATCTGGCGGCGCCGGTCAAATACCTTCGTGCCGATGAAGGCGGCGTCTCGCATTTTCGCTACGGCCGGGACAACGTCCTCCTGACCTGGATGCACCTGCGGCTGATGGTCGGCTTCGTCTGGCGCCTGCCTTCGTTGCTGGCGCGGCGCCTGGCCGGCCGTGCGCCGTTCGGTTCGCGCTAGCGGGCTCGCTTTGCCTTGATCTTGCGCGGGCTTCTCGTTGCGGCGAAGATGGCGATGCGCGGCGCGATTGCCGGCAATTCCCTTTGGAGAAGAATGATGTCATCGAAATTCGCTGCTGCCGCCACCATGCTGCTGGCTGTGTTCGCGTCGCAAGCCGTCCTGGCGCAGGCAAGCCAGCCGTTGTCTCGCGCCGAGGTCAAGGCCGAGACCAAGGCGGCTCAGAAGGCCGGCACGCTGGCACCTGCGGGCGAAGCCCCGGCGCCGATCGTCAATTCGACAGGCATCGGGCCGACCAAGACGCGTGCCCAGCGCAAGGCCGAAACCGTCGCTGCGCAAAAGAACGGCACCCTGATGAAGGCCGGCTCGACCCAGAAGGCCGACGTCGCGATCCAGAAGCAGGCATCGACCAAGACGCGTGCCCAGCGCAAGGCCGAGACGGTCGAGGCGCGAAAGGAAGGCGCGCTCGTGCCGGCGGGCCAGGGCAGCCCCGCGGAAGTCAAGAAGTAGGCGCCACGCGCCCGGCGCGTCCGGGCGCGATTCAGATCATCGCGCCGTTGATCGAGATGATCTGGCCGCTGATGTAGCCGGCCTCGTCCGAGGCCAGAAAAGCGACGAGCGCCGCCACTTCGTCGGCGCGTCCGGCGCGCTTCATCGGCACCAATTTTTCGATCGTCGCGCGATCGAAGCCTTGGGCCATGCCGGAATCGATGATGCCGGGTGCAACCGCATTGACGGTGATGCCGCGGCTGGCCAGCTCGAGGGCCAGCGCTTTCGTCGCGCTGTTGAGCGCGCCCTTGGCGGCGGCATAGTTCACCTGGCCGCGATTGCCGGTGATCGCGGCGATCGACGAGAGATTGATGATCCGGCCCCAGCGGGTCCGGATCATCGGCATCACCAGGGGCTGCGTGACGTTGAAGAAGCCGCCGGCCGAGACCTCCATCACCCGGCTCCATTGCTCGGCGCGCATTGCCGGAAAGACGGCGTCGTCATGCAGGCCGGCGTTGTTGACGACGATCTGGATCGCACCTGCCTCGACGAGCTTGGCGCAGGCGGTGCC
>JBDTIO010000097.1:0-4039 GCA_039936375.1 Caldimonas sp.
TCCCAAATGGCTGCAGACCGCATCGCTCGTGGTGCCGACGCGCTGGGCCGTCGACGGCCTCGACGCCATGACCTGGCGCGGCCTGGGCTTTCAGTCGGCGATGGCGCCGATCGCCGTGCTGCTGGCCTTCAGCGCGCTCTTCGCGGCGATCGCGATCTGGCGCTTCGACTGGGAAGAGCCGCGCGGCTAGCGCTTCGTCGCGATGCTCTGCGCCGGCTCGGGCCCCGATCCGCCGAGCACGAGAAAGAGTTGTGCCGTGTCGCAGTAGCGCTGCGCCTCGGCGCGCACATAGCCGAGCCGAGCCTGCTGGAAGAGCCGTTGCGCGTCGAGCACTTGCAGCACGCCGACGTTGCCTTCGTGATAGCTCTTGCGCGTCAAATCGAGGTTGTCGCGCGCCGCATCCTGGGCCCGTGCCTCGGCCTCGAGTTGCTCGGCGCCGTGGTCGAGTGCCTGCAGCGAATCGGCGACCTGGCCGAAGGCGACAAGCACGGTCTGCTCGTAGTTCGCGGCACTGGCGCGCAGCGCGGCGGCGGCGGCGCGCTGCTCGGCGCGCAAGGTGCCGCCGTCGAAAAGCGGCCCGACCAGGCCGGCGGCCAGGCTCCAGACGACGCTCGACGGCTCGAACAGATGTGCCAGCGCCGCGCTCTGCTGGCCGGTCGAGGCGCTCAGCGTCAGGTGCGGATAGAGATTGGCATCGGCGACGCCGACCGCCGCCGTGGCCGCATGCAGCTGTGCTTCGGCGGCGAGAATGTCGGGGCGGCGCCGCGCCAGCTCCGAAGGAAGGCTCACCGGCAGCTCGAGAGGCAACGTCAGGCCGGCCAGGTCGAGCGTGGGCAACGCCGCGCCGGCGGGCGGCTTGCCGAGCACGACAGCGAGCGCGTGCTGGGCGACGCTGAGTTCCTGGCGCAGCGGCGGCAACAGTGTCGTGTCGCTCGCCAGCTGGCTTTCGGCACTGACGATGTCGACACGTGACACCGATCCGGCGTCGAACGCGACATGCACCAGCTTCAGGTTCTCGCGGTCTTGCTCGAGGATCGCGCCCACCGTATCGATCTGCGCCCGCAGCGAGGCGATGCGCAGCGACTGCAGCACCGCGTTGCCGGCAACCGCCAGGCGCGCCGCATCGAGCTGCTGGCGCTGATAGTCGGCGAGTGCTTGCCGTTGCTCGACCGAGCGCGCCACGCCACCGGTGTAGTCGAGCGTGTAGCTCACCGTCGGGCCGACCGCGAAGTAGGTGAAAGGCGCCGGCTTCGGCAGGTTGCCGAGAAATTCCTCGCCGTATTTCTGCCGGCCGACACCGGCCGTCAGTCCGATCTGCGGCGCCAGCGTTCCGGCCTGCGCGGCGGCCAGCTCCTCGGCCTGCGCCAGCGTCGCCGCGGCCGCCACGAGCGTGCGATTGCCTGCCAGAGCACGGCGGACGACGTCGTCGAGCGCGGCCGAGCCGAAGCGCTTCCACCAGTCGGGCCCGAGCGGGGCACCGATCTCGACGTGCTGGGCAGCATCGCCCCTGGCCGATGCTGCCCCCTCGATCTGCAGAGACTGCGCCGTATAGCGATCGGCCGGCGGCGGCTCGGGGCGAGTGAAGGCGGGGCCGCCGGCGCAGCCGGCCAGCGCCACGATGCAGACCACTGCGGCAAGGCTGGCGCCAACGCGCGAACGAATGCCGTTCATTCGATCGCCATCGGTGCGGCATCCTTGGCGGCGGCAACGCCACGGCGCAGCAGCACCACGAGCGGCACCGCGCACAAGGTCAGCACCATCATCAGCTTGAAGTCGTCGTTGTAGGCAATCATCGCCGCCTGGCTGCTCACCGTGGCGTTGAGCGCCGCCAGGCCGGCGGCGCTGCCGAGCGCGCCCGGCGCCTGCGCGTGCAGCACGTCGTTGAACGGCGTTACCTGTTCGGCGAGGCGCGAATGCATGATCTGCGTGTTGCGCGTCAGCAGCGTCGTGACGACCGAGATGCCGACGCTGCTGCCGATGTTGCGGATCAGGCTGAACACGGCCGTGCCTTCGTTGCGAAATCGCGGCGACAGGGTGGCGAAGGTGATGGCGGCAAGCGGCACGTAGACGAAACCGGTGCCGAGCCCCTGCGCCAGCCCCGACCAGACCACCGAGGCGGTGCCCATCTGCAGAAAGAAGCCGGTCATCTGCCAGAGCGAAAACGCGGTCAACGCGAAGCCGGTGGCGATGATGATGCGCGTGTCGACCTTGCCCATCAGGCGGCTGACGATGACCATGGCCGCCAGCGTGCCCAGGCCACGCGGCGCGGTCACCAGGCCGGTCAGCACGACCGGGTAGCCCATCAGTTCCTGGAGCAGCGGCGGCAGCAACGCCAGCGTCGCGAAGAGGACGACGCCGACGACGAAGATGAAGAAATTGCCGGTCAGGAAGTTGCGATCCTTGAACAAGGCGGGGCTGATGAACGGCGCCTTCGTGGTCGTCAGCATGTGGACGACGAAGAGGTACAGCGCCAGGCCGGCGACGATCGCCTCGATCCAGATCTCGCTTGACGAGAACCAGTCCTCGAGCTGGCCGCGATCGAGCATCAGCTGGAAGGCGCCGATCGCCAGGCTGAGCGCGGCGAAGCCGAAGAAATCGAAACGCGATTTCCTGATCGTCGTCTCCGGCATGAAGGTCAGGATGCCGAGGAAGGCGAGGATGCCGAACGGCACGTTGATGTAGAAGACCCAGCGCCAGTTGTAGTTCTCGGTCAGCCAGCCGCCGAGCGCCGGGCCGAGGATCGGGCCGATGGTCACGGCCATCACCCAGATCGCCATCGCCTTGGCGTGCTGCTCCTTCGGGTTGATGTCGAGCAGCACCGCTTGCGACATCGGGATCAGTGCCGCGCCGCAGAGACCTTGCGCCAATCGCGCCAGAACGATCTCGGGCAGGCTGCCGGCCAGGCCGCACAGCGCCGAGGCGATGGTGAAGCCGACGATCGAGAACAGGAACACGCGCCGGCGGCCGACCTGCCCGGCGAGCCAGCCGGAGAGCGGCGTCATGATCGCCGCGGCGATGATGTAGGAGGTCAGCACCCACGTCATCTGGTCCTGCGTTGCCGACAGCGAACCCTGGATGCGCGGCAAGGCGACGTTGGCGATCGTGTTGTCGAGCGCCTGCATGATCGAGGCGAGCATTACCGAGAGCGTGATGAGCACGCGATTCGGCACCGCGCCCGACGGCGCTCCGGCGACGGCCGTGGTGCTCACCGGATCGCTACCGCGGTGCTCTTGGCGCCGGCCTCGGCCGCGCCGAAGAGATGGCGCCGGTGTTGCGTATCGACGCTGACGTCGGCGCTCAGGCCGGCGTGCAGCGCAAAGGCGGGATCGATGCTGCGCAGGCGGACACGCACCGGCAACCGCTGCACCACCTTGACCCAGTTTCCGGTCGCGTTTTCCGGCGGCAGCACCGAGAACTGCGAGCCGGTGCCCGGGCTGAGGCTCACCACTTCGCCGTCGAAGGCGTTGCCCGGATAGCTGTCGACCTTGACCGTTGCCGCCTGGCCGACGCGCATGTGCGTGAGCTGATCCTCCTTGAAGTTGGCTTCGATCCAGATGTCGCCGGTCGAGACGAGCGCGAAGAGCGGCGCCGCGGCGTTGATGTAGCTGCCGACCTGCAGGTTGTCGACGCGGGTGACGACGCCGTCGCTCGGCGCCTTCACGGTCGCGTACGAGAGATCGAGCCTGGCCCGGTCGAGCTTCGCCTGCGCCTGCTGCACTGCCGGGTGCCTGTCGGGCGCGATGTTCGGATTGCCGCCGAGGCTGGCGACGACGGCGCCGATCTGCTGCTGCACGCCGGCCAACTGGGCGCGTGCATCGTCGCGCGCGTGCGAGGCGCGGTCGACCTGCAACTCCGAGGCGATGCCCGAGCCGAGCAGCCTTTGCTGGCGGTCGAACTCGCGCTGCTGGAAGGCGAGCGTGTCCTGCGCCGAGGTGAGCTCGGTCTGGCGCTGGCGGTAGTTCGCCTTCAGCGAATCGATCTGCAGGCGCGCCGTCGCGAGTTGCGCGCTCGCCTCGTCGACGGCGATGCGAAACGGCGC
>JBDTIO010000098.1:0-18148 GCA_039936375.1 Caldimonas sp.
GCACTGGCCTTCCTCGTCGTCGTCGGCATCGTCCTCATCGCCGAGGGCTTCGGCCAGCACGTGCCCAAGGGATACATCTACTTCTCGATGGCCTTCGCGCTCGGCGTCGAAACGCTCAACATCAACATGCGCAAGCGCTCGAAGAAGCCGGCACAGCTCAAGTCGGCCTATGCCGAAGACTCCGGGCCACACTGAGCGGCCGGCACCTGATGGAGAAACCCGATGAACGACAACGATCGCAAGGTCACCTTCTTCCACTCGCCGCAGTCGCGCTCGGCCGGCACGCTCATCCTGCTCGAGGAGCTCGGCGCCAACTACGAGATTCATGCGCTCGATTTCAAGAAGGGCGAGCAGCGGCAGGCTGCCTATCTGGCGATCAACCCGATGGGCAAGGTGCCGGCGATCGTGCACCGCGGCGCGCTCGTCACCGAGCAGGGCGCCGTCTACGTCTACCTCGCCGACCTCTATCCCGAAGCTGGCCTCACGCCCGCCATCGGCGACGCGCTGCGCGGCCCATACCTGCGCTGGCTCTTCTACTACGGCTCGTCGTTCGAGCCGGCGCTGATCGATCGCTCGATGAAGCGCGAGCCGGCGCCGCCGTCAACTTCGCCCTACGGCGACTACGACTCGATGCTGAAGATCCTGTTCGATCAGCTCGAAAAAGGTCCGTTCCTTTTCGGCGATCGTTTCACTGCCGCCGACGTGCTCTGGGGCACGGCGCTGCGCTGGACGACGATGTTCAAGCTCGTTCCCGAAACACCGGCCGTCAAGGCCTACATCGAGCGCGTCACCTCGCGCCCGGCGGCGCAACGCGCCGCGAAGATCGACGCGGACCTGCTCGCCGCGCGCGGGAAGTGAGCGGCCGCGCCGGCGCCGACTATCACGTGCTGATGTCAGTCGCCGCGCAGTGAGGGAGCGCCGGCTCAGCGCGCCGCCGACCGCCGCTCGAAAGGCCCGCGATCGGGGCGGCTCATCTCCACGGCGACGAACTCGGCCGCGCTCACCGGCCCCATCGCCCGCGTGCGCTCGAACGAATAGACGTCGCGGGCCAGGCGCTTGGCCTCGACCATCGAGATCTGCTCGTCGAGCTCGCCGATGCGCCGCGCACAGCGCTCGCACCACGCCTCGAAATCCAGCGCCTCCCGCTCGTCGTTCGCCATGGCCTCTCCTTCGAATCTCGTCGACAAGATAAGGGTCGCGCCCCGGCGAGTCTGTCGGCCATCGGGCCAGTTCGCTGTCAGGCGTCTCCGAGGGCAATGATCGGGCCAGCCGGCCGCCGCGTAAAGGGCGTTTGCGCCATCAGGCACCATGCGTCATGGCATCGAATCGTCACGAGCTCGACCTCATCTCCGCCCGGACGCTAGCTCACTACGGCGAGCGTGCCGACGATTTCTGGGAGGGCACGCGCGGCCACGATGTGAGCCAGAACATCGCGGCGCTGTTGCGCCACATTCGCGGGCCGGCGCCGTTCACGCTGCTCGATCTGGGCTGTGGGCCCGGCCGGGACCTGAAGACGTTCGCCGGCCTCGGCCACATCTGCATCGGCCTCGAAGGGGAGCCGCGCTTCGCCGCGATGGCGCGTGCCTGGAGCGGCTGCGAGGTGTGGGAGCAGAACCTGTTCGAGATGACCTTGCCCTCGGCGCGGTTCGATGGCGTGTTCGCCAACGCCGTGCTCTTTCACGTGCCTGCCGCGGAACTGCCGCGCGTGCTGCGCCAGCTGCACGACACGCTCAAGCCGGGCGGCGTGCTGTTCAGCTCCAACCCGCGCGGCGACGGGCAGGAGGGCTGGCGCGGCGGCCGCTACGGCGCCTGGCACGACATCGATGGATGGCGCCGCTACATGGGCGCTGCGGGGTTCGAGGAGCTCGAGCATTTCTATCGGCCCGAAGGGCTGCCGCGCGAGCAGCAACCTTGGCTCGCCAGCGTCTGGGGGAAGAAACCCTGACTTCGATCCTGCTTCGGCCCGAGCAGGCGCGTGCCTGCTATGTGTTCGCGCACGGCGCTGGCGCCGGCATGCGGCACGTCTTCATGGCCGCTTTTGCGAACGGGCTCGCCGAGCGCCGCATCGCGACGCTTCGCTATCAGTTCGCGTACATGGACAAGGGCTCGAAGCGACCCGATCCGCCGGCTGTGGCACACGCGGCCGTGCGTGCCACTGTCGCCGAAGCCGGCGCGCGATGTGGCGATCTGCCCCTCTTCGCCGGCGGCAAGTCGTTCGGTGGCCGCATGACCTCGCAGGCGCAAGCGCTGGAGCCGCTGCCCGACGTGCGTGGGCTCGTTTTCGTCAGCTTTCCGCTGCATCCGCCGGGCAAGCCTTCGCTCGATCGCGCCGAGCACCTGTCGAGCGTGCTGTGCCCGATGCTGTTCCTGCAAGGCACGCGCGACGAGCTCGCGGACCTCGCGCTGCTGAACGCGGCCATCGAACGCCTCGGCGAGCGCGCGACGCTCGCGCTCTTCGATGATGCCGACCATTCGTTCCACGTCCGCGCGAGCAGCGGCCGCAACGATGCGCAGGTGCTCGCGGCGATGCTCGACGCGACCGCCGACTGGGTCACGGCGCACCTCTAGGGCGCCGCCGCGCTCACTCTCGGCCTCGCCGCGTGGTACGTCGTGCCCACCCGGCGCGAACTACCAGATGCACTTCGTCAGTTGAGTACGCGGGCGGGCGTCCCTCTTCAAGGGGAGCGACGCGCGCCGCTTCGCTGCCTACAGTGCGCTCCGCGTCGTCGTTCTTCGGCGCGGAGCAGCAGCACCATGAATTCAATCCCGGTGAAGTCGCGCCCCTGGCGCGTCGGCATGATCGTTCCGAGCTCGAACACGACGCTCGAATCGGAGCTCCTCACGCTGCTGCAGCGACAAGGCTCCGCCGACGGCAGCCGCTTCACCTTCCACGCCACGCGGCTGCGCCTGAGGCACGACGCGCCGGCGCCCGAAGCGCTGCAGGCGATGAACGACGCCGCCGGCGACGCCGTCGATGCCCTCTGCGACGCCTAGGTCGACGCCGTCGTCTACGGCTGCCTGCTGGCGACGATGTTCGGCGGCAAGGCCTCGGTCGTGGAGACCGGTCAGCGCCTGGCCCGTCGCGCCAACCACATGCGCGCCGCGCCGGTCGCGGTCGTCACGAGCGCCGACGCGTTGACGAGTGCGCTGCACTCGCTCGGCGCGCGCAGCATCTCGATGCTCGCGCCGTACAGGAAGGAGCTCACGGCCAGGGTCGCCGCGACGATCGAAGAATGCGGCATTGCGGTGCGCCAGACCGTCTCGCTCGAGATTGCCGACGATGTCGCCGTGGGCCGGCTCGATCCGCAGGCGCTGCTGTCGATGGTCTGCGAGCTCGACCTCGCCAACTCCGACGCGCTCGTGCTCTCGGCCGGCGTGCAGATCCCGACACTCGAGGTGCTCGATTCGGTCGAGCAGCTGCTCGGCCTTCGGGTGCTGAGCGCATCGACGGCGAGCGTCTGGGCGCTGCTGCAGAAGTTGCGCATCGAGCCGAGGATCAAGGGCGCTGGCTGGCTGCTGCGCAGCTCGTGCGCTCAGGCGCTGGCGCACGCCGCGGTCGCGGAACGGCAGGTTGCGTAGGGAACGGGGTCGCCCGCGGTCTCCTCACTTGTCCACTCCACCCGCAGGCCGAGGCTGCGCAGGTTCTCGGCAAAGCGCGGGTGTGCTCGTCGGATCGGCATGGCGTTGCGGATCTCCGAACGGCCTTCGATGCTGGCCGCCACCATGAGCAGCGCGATCGCCACACGAATGATGTAGGGACTTTCGACGACCGCCGGCGCCAGCGGCCTGCCGCCGAAGGTGACGAGCCGGTGCGGGTCGGACTGGAACACGTGAGCACCGAATTTCGACAGCTCGCCGGACCAGCCGAGGGCGCCGTCGTAGACCTTGTTCCAGAACATCGCGTTGCCCTCGGCACGCACGCCGAGGGCGATGAAGATCGGCAGCAGATCGACCGGGAAGTAGGGCCACGGCGCCGCTTCGACCTTGGTCAGCACGTTGCCGGTGAACGGCGTTTGCACCCGCAGGGTGCCGGCGCACGTGGCTCTCGACCAGCCCTCTTCGTGCGTCACCTGCACGCCGAATTTCGCGAAGGTGCGGTCGATCAGCGGGAAGTTCGCGGGCGCGCTGTTGCGCACGACGACGTCGCCGCCGGTGATCGCGCCCAGGGCGAGGAAGGTGGCGATCTCGTGGAAGTCCTCGTCGAAGCGGAATTCGCCGCCGCCAAGGTCGCTGCCGCCGTGCACCGTTAACCGCGACGTGCCGATGCCGTCGATGCGCACGCCGATCATCGTCATGAAGCGGCAGAACTCCTGCACGTGCGGCTCCGACGCGGCGTTGGTCAGCGTCGATGTCCCGTCGGCCGACGCGGCGCAGAGCACGAAGTTCTCGGTCGTCGTGACCGACGCGTAGTCGAGCCAGTGATCGGTCGGGCTCAGGCGATCGACGCAGCGAACGAGCAAGGAACCGTCGCTGCGCTCGACGGTCGCGCCGAAGCGGCAGAACACGTCGACGTGCGGATCGATCTCGCGTACGCCGAGCGTGCAGCCCTTGACGTTGTCTTCTAGCCGCGCGACCCGAAAGCGCGCCAGCAGGGGTGGCACCAGCATGATCGACGAGCGCATCTCCTCGGGCAGCCGATGGCGCGCGCAGTCGAACGCGGTCCGGCGGTGATGCAGGTCGAGCGTGCCGGTCGCGAAGTCGATCCGCGCTTCGCTGCCGAGGGCGCGGAAGACCTCGAGGATCTTGCGGACGTCGGTGATGTCGGGCACGCCGCACAGACGCAGCGGCGCGTGCGTGAGCAGCGTGGCGCAGAGTACCGGCAACACCGCGTTCTTGTTGGCCGAAGGAACGATCCGGCCGCGGAGCGGCGAGCCGCCATGGACGACGAGGTTGGACACTGCACGAGACCGGGAGTGAGGACGGACGCAGTCTCGAACCCGGCCATGAAATGAGCACGAAGGCGACGTGAAGTCGCGGCTTCGCGCTCGCGCGCTCCGCGAAAAACCGTCAGTCGCGGTAGCCCGGCAGCTCGCGGTCCAGCACGCGCATCATCGCTTCGAAGTAGAGCCGCTCGCGCTCGGCGCGCGGGTGCCGGTCGGTCGGCCCCGGCGTCTGGATGCGGGCGACGATCTCGTCCGACAGCACCTGCAGCGGCCGGCCCGTGCTCATCGCCAGGATCTGGTTGCGGCACACCCGCTCGAGGCGATAGATCAGGCGGTACGCCTGCGCCACGGTGTCGCCGGCGATCACGACGCCGTGGTTTTTCATGAAGACGATCGGCTTGTCGCCCATGACGCGGGCCAGCCGCTCGCCTTCTTCCAGGCTGTCGGCGACGCCGGTGTAGTCGTCGTCGTAGGCGATCAGGCCGTGGAAGAACGCCGCCGTCTGGCTGGCCGGCTGGAGCCGGTTGTCCTGCAGCATGTTGAGGGCGATGGCCCAAGTCTGATGCGTGTGGAACACGACCTTGCGGCCGGTGAGGCGGTGGATCGGCGCATGGATGCATTGCGCCGAGCGCTCGACGACGCCGCTGCCCTCGAGCGTCTGCCCCGACTCGTCGAACACGATCATGTCGCTGGCGCGTGCTTCCGACCAGTGAAAGCCATACGGCAGGATCAGGAAGCGATCGTCGCGGCTCGGCACGGTCATCGTCAGGTGGTTGTCGATGCCTTCCTCGAGCTCGTGGAAGGCAGCCAGCCGATGCGCAGCCGCCAGATGGACGCGGGCCTCGGCCAGTGCATCGACGCGTCGTGGCGAGGTAAAGGTGCTGACAGACATCGCAACACTCCGGTTACTTTTCACCGTGAGCTTACGCGGAAATGTCACCGGAAAAACCGTTCGGATCGCGGCTTTTTCCGATCAACCCCGCTTGCGAGTAAAAGGGAGGGTAGGAGCACGGCATCATTTTTGCCCAAGCCGACCATGACGACTGATTTCCGCTGTGAGCCATCCACAGCGCTGACCGACGGCAGCGCCGTAGACCTTCGCCCGCAATGGAACGTCGACGGTCGATCGATCGTCTTCGAGCGCCATGTCGAGGGTCGCTCGATGCTGTTCCTGCTTCACCTCGCCGGCTCCGGCAGGACAGACGTCGAAGCGCTCGACCTGTGCAATGCCGGCGCGCGCAAGGTGCAGGGCCGCGCCGCATTCTTCGCGCGGGACGTTTTCGCCTACGTCAGCGACCGTGGCGGTCAGCCCGCCATTTGGCACGCCGACCTCAGCCGGCGCGACGTCGAGCCGTTGACGCAGCCGATGCAGGACGAAGCCGACTACGGCCCGAGCACCGTGCCCGGTGCGAGCGGCCGCTTCGTGTTTTTCCGGATCGTCGGCAAGGGCAAGCCGCATCTGTTCCAGGGCGAAGTGGGCGCCACCGTGCAACCGCTCACCGTCGGTAGCCGCGAGGGCGACCAGCCCTGGCTCCTGCCGAACGCAGCGCGCATGGTGTTCCATTCGAAGCGCGACGGCGACGACGCCGTGTTCGTGCGCGACGACGAGCATGGCACGTCGGCGACGCGCCTCAGCGTCGGCGGCGAGCAGACGCAGTTCGTCACGCCGTTTCCTTCGCCGCGCGGAACCCACGTCGTGTTCTCGAGCGCGCGTTCGGGCACCAGCCAGCTGTGGGTTATGCGCGTCGATGGCTCGGGTCGCCAGCAGCTCACGTTCGACAAGCAGCCGTGCAGCTTTCCGGCGTGGTCGCCCGATGCGAGCCGCATCGTCTTCGTGCGCGGCGACCCGCTCGGCGAGCGGCCGAGCGGCCGGCTGATGGTGATGAAGATCGAGCCCGCCTGAGGCGGCGCGCCGGCGCGCTATAGCCGGTAGTGCATTTCGCCCTTGCCGTTCACCGAGACGGCATCGCTGGCGAGCAACTGCACCAGTACCGAGTGCGCCGCTGGATCGTCGGCATTCGAACCAAGTTGCGAGCCGATGTAGGCGAGCAGCCGGGCCTGCTTGACCGGCCGCCGCGCGACACCCATCTTCTTCAGGTCGGCCAGCACACGTTGCACCGACGTCGAGAGGTCGGCAGCCGCGCCGCTCGCCGGCTTCGCGGCCGTCGTCCTGGCCTTGCGCGGCACCGGCGCGCGCGTCGGCGTCGGCTGTACTGCAGGCACCTTCTTCGCCGGTGCGACCCGGGCCGGCGCGGCGCGTTTCGCCGCTGCGGCAGGTGCCTTCGCCGCCACCGGCGTCTTCGCGGCCGCGGGTCGGCTCGCGGCGGTCTTCTTCGCGGCCACCGGCCTGGCGGCCGCTCTCTTGCGAGCCACGACCTTCTTCGCCGGCGTCGTCTTGACGGCTGCGGCCTTCACCTTGCGCCCGCCGAACGACACCTGGCTGACGTCGAAGCCCATTTGCCGGGCATGCTCGAGCATCGGGCCGTAGCCCTTGTCGTTCGAGATCACGACGAAGCGCGCTTCCGGCCGGCGGGCGGCAAGATAGCCGAGATCGAACGAGAGATGAAAGTCGAGCGCGTTCTTGCCCGTGCGCGCGATCTGCACCGTGGTAGCGCGCTCACCGAACGAGGTGTGATGCGTGGCCACGTTCTTCTGGCTCGGGCCGTGAAAGAGCCAAAGATGCGTTGCCTCGGGCACCAGGGCGCGGACGTCGCTTTCCTTGGGCTGCACGTTTTCCCAGTCGATCAGCACGTGCACTTGCGGCGGCAGCAGCGACACCGTGGCGGTGAGGGGAATCGTGGCCGGCAGCGTCGTTCGCGTCGCCGGGTACTTGCGCGCATTCTTGAGCAGCTTGCGCTCGACAGCACGCTCGAGATCGACGGCCGAGTGATCGGCGATCTGCACGAGATATAGCAAGACGTCGGCCAACTCATCGGCGACGCGCTCCTGCAGCACCGCGTTGCCGCGCGTCAGCGACGACTGCTCCGGCGTGAGCCACTGAAAGATCTCGGCCAGCTCGGCAGACTCGACCATCAACGCCATGGCCAGGTTCTTCGGCGTATGGAAAGGTTCCCAGGCGCGCTCGGCGGCGAACCGGCGCAGGGTGATCTGCAGGTTGTTCAAATCCATCGGCAAGCTCCTGATTGCGGCTCCGAGTATCGCGGCCTTCTCGATGCACGCGAACTGGTCGCGGCGGCCCTATCGCAGGCGACCGGCAACGATGCTGGCCCGGCGCCGCTCGGCGTCGCCGGAAGCGGCTACGCCGCCCTCATGTGGCCTGACCGTCCAGCAGCCGACACTCCCGCTCGCCAACCTCATGGGCGCCGACCTTGTGGCCCTGGTGCCGACGATCAGGAATGAATGCATCTTCCCGGCCTTCGTCGCCGTATCGACGGCCGTGGCCACGAAAACGCCGCCTGGCGACTTGGCGGGTTTCACCGAGCTTTTGCGTTTATAGGGGATGGAACATAAAACGATGGATGTCTGGAGCGCCTGCGTCTCGCGGCTCGTGGCGAGCGGAGCGCCGGCCGTTGCGGAATGGCCGGCAGCCGAGCGCCGGCGGATCCGGTTCGACGCACGGGCCGAGCGCGATCGAGAACTGGAGCGGGCATGTCGCACGACCGACCAGCAGGTTCTCGATGCGTTCGCCGCCGGCGGGCCGATGACTACGCTGGAGCTCTCGCTGGAACTCGGATGCTCGCTGACGACTGCTTACAAGCGGCTGCGCCGCCTGCGCGACGCCGGGGCCCTGACGGAACCCCGGCAACGAGCCGCGTGAGTCAGGAAGACACGAGCTCCATGCGCAGTTGAACCGTCTCGGCCGGCGCACCTTCCGGGCTGCCGAGCTGCCCGGCGGGAACGCCACGCTTGACCAGATGCGCCCGTATCTGGGTCGCGCGGCGCAATGCAAGCGGTGTGACGAGCGGGGAATCTGCCGGCGCTGCAATCAGTTGCAGCCGAACCTGCGGAACGCGGCGCAGGCTTTCCGCCACCTTGTCGAGCACCGCGGCAAGAGCAGGTTTTACATGGCTGTGTCCCGGGTCGAAGCAGAATTCGCGCGGGATGTCGATGCCCACCGCAGCATCGCTGCGTTGCGTGATGCGCACCGGCGTGCCGCTGAACCACGACTGCAGCCATTGTCGCTCGGTGGCGAGCGCACTGGCCTCGCGGGCCGCCGAAGCGGACGATGAGTCGGGGCCGGTACCAGGCGTCGTCACGCAGCCGCAAAGCGCGAGCGCGACGACCATCATGAATATCAATCGGCTCATGGAGACGGGCTGAGGTATATGAAGCCGCGCACCCGGCCGGCGGGTGCGCGGCGGCCGCTCAGTTGCGGCCGCGTGCCCGCGGTGCCGGGCCGATCCGGCGGGCGACTCGCATGCCTTCTGCGCCGACGTCGCGGCCGACCACGAAGCAGTGCGGCTCGCACCAGCTGGAAGAAGTCTTGCCGAGGACAAGGTCGGTGGTGCGAATGAGCCCTTCGGTCAGTTGTGCGAAGCCTTGCGGCGGGTTCACGGAGTCGTTGACAGTCATGGGGAATGGCGAGTGAGAGGGAGCGTGATTGTCCGACAGATCCCGATTGACGACGTTCAGGCGCTTGCCGCCGGCCTGCGGCGCTGCGGTGCGCCCGACTTTCAGCAGCACGAGGCCGCTCAGCAAGACCATGAAATAGCAACAGACGGAAATCAGCCGGGCCGCGTAGAACGCATAGGCTCCTCCTGTCGGCCGCAGGGCCGACAATGACGCCGCGTCTCCACATGGCCTGGGCGAACTACCATGACGCTAGTCTGGATCGGCGGCGTCGTTCTGGCGATTGCCGTTGCGATTTTTTTCCTGAAGAGACCGGCGGCAAGACCGCAAGGGGCGAAGCCGCGCGCGGCCCGTCGTGTCGAACCAGCGCAGGCCCCGGCTGAACCACTGCCTATGCCGGTCAGCGACCTGCCGCCCGCACCGCTGGTCGAAGCGCCCGTGTTGCCGATGCCGCCATTGCTGGCCGGGTTTCGACTGCTGCGCGCCGAGGATCTGACCGACGAGCAAAGACTGGCCTACGCGGCGCAGTTTCGGAACATTCCGCGGCCGCCGAAGCTGCTCGACCATCTGCTGTCGTCCAACTTCGTCAAGGCCGCCAGCTCGGCGCAGCTGGTCGAGCTGATCGCCGGCGAGCCGCTGATCGCCAGCCGCGTGCTGATGGTCACGAACTCGCCGATGTTCGGCCTTGAAACGCCGGTCGGCAGCATCGGCCAGGCCGTCACCTATCTCGGCTTGAACAAGGTGCGCAGCCTCTGCCTGCAGTACATCCTGATCGACTCCTTCAAGGCCGACAGTCCCGAGAGGAAGCGCGTGCTCGACTCCGTGTGGACGGCGAGTGCCCTGGCCAGCGAACTGACGCAGCAGCTAGGGCAACGGCTCGGCTTCGAGGACCGCGGCTCGCTGGTGAGCGCGGTGGTGCTCTCGTTCATCGGCCGGCTCGCGACGACGGCGAGCGTGTCGCGCGACCAGCTGGCCATCTTGGCGGCGGCGTCGGGCCTGCTGGCACGCACGATCGCCGAGCAAGCTACCCTCGGCCTTGGCGCGGCGCAGATCGGCCGCCTGCTGATGAACGATTGGGGCTTGCCGGCGACGATCGTCGACGACGCCGCCGAGATCGACGCGGTCCTGTACACGCCGAGCACCGACTTCGAGGCCGAGCGCGCCGATCGCCTGGCACTTTGCTATCTCTGCGCCCGGCTCGGCGAGCGCCTCGCCGAAGGCGAGCTGAAGGATCTGAGCCGGTTCGACGCGAGCGCCGAAACGAGCCCCGAGTTCTTCCACCTTCGAAGCTATCTCGCGAGCTCCACGCTGAAGCGGCTGGGGCCGGCGGTCCGCTCCCCCGACATCGGCGAAGCGGTGACGCGGACGCTGGCGGCGATGCACGTCTGACGCCGGCTTCGCGGCGTACGGCGCCGAGCCAGTCGCCTCAGGTCGAGCCCTTCGCGTCGGACGGGTCGCTTCGCTTGATCGCGCTCATGATGGCCTGTGGATCGGCTGGCTTGATGAGCTCGCCGGTTTCCTCGTCTGTCGGCAGCGAGCGCTCGCGGCGGAAGGTATCGACGAGCTCGAGCACCTTGGTGACCTTGCGCTCGGTCAGCATGTTGATCTGCAGGTCGAGGTGAGCCCGGTGCTGGGCCAGCTGCGCCATCCGGTCTTGTCGGATCAGCACAGCGATGGTCAGCAGCAGCGCGTTCGAGCTGACGATGCCCTGCAGCCAGAAGAAGGGCGCCTTGTCGACGTGCTGCCAGCCCTGCGACGCGCCCCACAGGTTGCCGCCGACCCAGGAGGCGATGAAGAGCAACACGAAGACGAAGTACCCCGGCGTACCGAAGAAGCTGCTGATCCGCTCGATGGCTGCGCGCAGCGGCGCGACGTCGGCGTCCTCCCTGTCGGCCAGGTCGGCCATCGCCTCGAGGTTGTCCTGTGCCGACGCGGAAAGCGCCGGGTCGGGCACGAGGTCGGGCGGCTTCGGCGTGGCGCTCATGATCTAGTCGAGGACGATGCCGGCGTCCTTGATCAGCTTCGCCCACTTGCCCTGCTCTTCGCCGATGAAGCTGCCGAACTCCGCCGACGAGCCGCTGCCGGGCTCCGCGCCTTTGGCGAGCAGATCCTTCTTCACCTCGGGCAAGGCCAGCACCTTGTTGACGTCGTCGTGCAGCTTGGCGATCACCGCCGGCGGCGTGCCCTTCGGCGCCAGCAGTCCGAACCAGCCCTGCACCGTGTAGCCGGGCAGACCCGAGCTCGCCACCGTCGGCAGCGAGGGCAGCGCTTCGAGCGGCCGATCGCCCGTCACGGCGAGAGCGCGAAGCCGCCCCGACTTGATCTGCGGAATCACCGTCTGCGTCGGCGCGAACATGAGCTCGATCTGGCCGCCGAGCAGGTCGGTGAGCGCCTGGCCGGTGCCCTTGTAAGGCACGTGGACCATGTCGACCTTGGCTTCGGCCTTGAAGAGCTCGCCCGACAGGTGTGATGCGGCGCCGATGCCCGACGAGCCGAAGTGGAGCTTGCCCGGGTTCGCCTTCGCATAGGCGATGAGCTCGCGCACGTTGGCGACCGGCACGTTCGCGTTCACCACCAGCGTGTAAGCCTCGGCCGAAACCAGCGCCACCGGCGCCAGCTTGACGATGTTCTGCTCGGTGATGGCCGCGGTCGACGCCATGACCAGCGTGTAGCCATCGGGCGCGGCGTTGGCTACCTGCTCGGTGCCGATGTGGCCGCTGGCCCCGGCGCGGTTTTCGACGATCACGCTCTGCCCCCACATCGCGCTCAGGCGCGGCGCCAGCACGCGGGCCAGCGTGTCGGCGCCGCCGGCGGGCGCGAACGGGACGACGATGATGACGTTGCGGTTCGGGAACGATTGCGCGCTCGCACTGCCGATGGTCAAGGCGAGCAAGGCGCCGAACAAGGCGCGGGCGCCGGCCCGGTGGGCGGAGTTTTCCGAGGCGTTCATGCCTTTTCCTTGGCGAGACTGAGCGGCGGTCGGGGCACCGGGGCGCGGCAGGGCGCTCAGCCCTTGGGGTGCGTCGGCGGCGCGACGATGGTGGTGCGCAAGCTGGCGAAGCCCTCGATGCCGCACTCGACCACGTCGCCGGGCTTGAGGAACAGCGCCGCCGCGTTCGGCTTGCCGACGGCGACGCCACCGGGCGCGCCGGTCGAGAACATGTCGCCCGGTTCGATCGGGATGAAGCGCGAGAAGTGCTCGAGGATGTCGGGCAGCTTCCAGATCTGCTCGCGGGTGTTGACGCGCATGCGCAGCTCGCCGTTGACCGAGCAGGTCATCCACAGGTCGTACGGATCGGCGATCTCGTCGAGGGTGATGAGCTCGGGGCCGAGCGGGCCGAAGCCGGGAACGTTCTTGCCGGTCCAGAAGCGCGAGCCCGAGGCCACTTCGCGCTCCTGCGAATCGCGATCGGTGAGGTCGTTGAGGATGGTCACGCCGGCGATATGGCTGAACGCGTATTCCTTCTTCACGCCGAGCGCGCGCTTGCCGATCACGAACACCAGCTCGGGCTCGTAATCGAGCCGGACGATGCCGTCGGGCCGCGCCACTTTCGCATCGTGGCCGATGAGGCAGGAGTTGAGCTTGACAAAGGCGGTGGGCTCGTTCGGGATCTCGCGGATGAGGTTGCTGCGCTTCAGCTCCTCGAGGTGGCTGCGGTAGTTCTTGCCGACGCAGAGGAACTTGTCGGCGTCGGGCACGGGCGGCAGATAGCGGATCGTCGCCGCATCGAGCCAGGCTGCGCCGAAACGGCCGTCGTCCTTTCGCGCCGCAGCGATGAGGTGATGCAGGCGTGCCAGGGCATCGGGTCCGGCGGCGAGGAGGGCCTTCATGCTCGCGGGCATGGCGTCCAGGCCGGCCACGGTGGCCGCGGCGGCAATGTCGAGCACGCGCTCGTCAGTACGCAAGCCGATCCTGGGCGAGCTCTCGTTGCCGGGCGTGAAAGTGATGAGGCGCATGGGTGGCTCAAGAGCAGCTTTTCGCGAGGGCGCAATATAGCGCCACTGACTTCGAGAATCACCGATGCGCTTGCTTTCGTCGCTCGCACTCGCCGCTGCCATTCTTTTACCCGCGTGGCCGGCAACATCGGCCGGGACTGCGCCGGATACCGCCGCCTACCTTGATGTCGGCGGCTCGAAGATCTATGTCGAGACCTTCGGCAGCGGCCCGCCGCTCCTTTTCCTGCACGGCGGCCTGCTCTATTTCGACAACAACTTCGCCAGACAGCGCGACTATTTCGCGGCGACGCGCAAGGTGATCGGCATCGACCGCCCCGGCCACGGCCACAGCCCCGACAACGGCCGCCCATTCACCTATCAGGCGATGGCCGACGACACGGCCGCGGCGATCGAGAAGCTCGGCCTCGGCCCGGTCGACATCGTCGGCCACAGCGACGGCGCCAACATCGGCCTGATCCTGGCGCACGACCACCCGGAGCTGGTGCGCAGGCTCGTCGTCTCGGGCGCCAACCTCAGACCGGAGCTGCCGCCCGAGGAGCTGAAGCGGCGCAGCCAGTGGTCAGAGGCGCAGCTGGCCGAAAGAGTTGGCCAGGTCGAGAAGACCCTGCCGCCGAGTTTTCGCACCGACTATCAGGCTGTCGCGCCCGATGGGCCGATGCAGTGGCAGAAGTTGCTGATGAAGTCGTATTCGTTGTGGCTGACGCCGGTCGTCATCGAGCCGGCGGCGCTGAAGGCGATCCAGGCGCGGGTGCTGGTGATCGGCGGCGACAACGACTTCACGCCGGTCGAGGGCAGCGTCGAGATCTTTCGCGCCTTGCCGCACGCCCAGCTGCTGATCGAGCCTGGCACCGGCCACGGCACGTTCACCGATCGGCCGGCCCTGACCAACCTCGCCATCGCCGAGTTTCTGGCCAGCCCCTAGCGGCGCGGTGAGGCACGCGCCGATACTGACGAGCCGTCAGGCTTCGACGACGTTCGCGGGAGGTTGCCCGGCGCGCAGCGGCACACTGCTCGCAGAATCATCGCGGAGCCTCGCATGCCGACTTCCTCCCCTTCATCGACCGCCAGCGCGCCCGCCACGCAGGGCGCGTTGCACGGCGTTCGCGTCGTCGAGATGGGCCAGCTCATCGCCGGTCCGTTCGCCGGCAAGCTGCTCGGCGAATTCGGTGCCGAGGTCATCAAGATCGAACCGCCCGGCGCCGGTGATCCGCTGCGCAACTGGCGTCTGTTGCAGGATGGCACCTCCGTCTGGTGGCAGGTGCAGTCGCGCAACAAACGCTCGATCGCGTTGGATCTGCGCGTCGCCGAGGGCCAGGAGCTCGCGCGCAAGCTCATCGCCGAGGCCGACGTGCTGGTCGAGAATTTTCGACCCGGCACGCTCGAAGGCTGGGGGCTCGGACCCGACGCGCTCGCCGCGCTCAATCCGGGCCTTGTGATCCTGCGCATCTCGGGCTACGGGCAGACCGGGCCGTACCGCGACCGGCCCGGCTTCGGCGTCATCGGCGAGGCGATGGGCGGGCTGCGCCACCTTACCGGCGAGCCGGGCCGCGTGCCGGTGCGCTGCGGCGTCTCGATCGGCGACACGTTGGCGGCGCTGCACGGCACGATGGGCGTGCTGCTCGCGCTCTACCACCGCAAGGCGAACGGCGGCGCGGGCCAGGTGATCGACGTGGCGCTGCACGAGTCGGTCTTCAGTGTCATGGAAAGCCTGCTGCCGGAATACAGCGCCTTCGGCGCGGTGCGCGACGCCGCCGGCAGCGCTTTGCCCGGCATCGCGCCGTCGAACGCGTACCCGTGCAGCGATGGCCACGTGCTCGTCGCCGGCAACGGCGACAGCATCTTTCGCCGCTTGATGCAGGCGGTCGGCCGGGCCGATCTCGCCGCCGCGCCGGATCTCGCGAGCAACGCTGGCCGCGTCGCCCGCGTCGGCGAGATCGACGCTGCGATCGGCGCCTGGACGGCGTCGCGGCCCGTCGACGAAGTAGTCGCGGTGCTCGGCGAAGCCAACGTGCCGGTCGGCAAGGTCTATACCGCGAAGGACATCGACGAAGACCCGCACTACCGGGCCCGCGACATGATCCTGTCACAGCGCACGCGCGAAGGCCGCGAGCTCGACGTGCCGGGCATCGTGCCCAAGCTCTCGCGCACGCCTGGCAGCGTGCGCACCTCGGCGCCGCGGCTCGGCGAAGACACCGACGCGGTGCTCGCCGAGATGGGCCTGTCGCCCGCCGACATCGCGCTGCTGCGCGACAAGGGCATCGTCGCCTGAGAGTCGTGGGTCGCTGAAGCAGCGACCCACGCGCTGCTGCACGCGCTGAACCGCCGGAGCCGCGCCTTGTCAGCCGCCGAGGTAGGCGGCGACCACCTTCGGATCGCCGAGCAGCTGCGCGCTCGGGCCGTCGACGACGATGCGGCCCGTCTCGATCACGTAGCCATGGCTCGCGATCTTGAGCGCCTGGCGAACGTTCTGCTCGACCAGGAAGATCGTCAGCCCTTCGGCGTTGATCGTGCGCAGATTGCGAAAGATGTCCTGCACGACGATCGGCGCCAGGCCCATCGACGGCTCGTCGAGCAGCAGGAGACGCGGCCGGGCCAGCAAGGCGCGGCCGATCGCCAGCATCTGCTGCTCGCCGCCGGAAAGGTTGCCGGCCAGGCCGTCGATGCGCTCCTTCAGTCGCGGAAACAGCGCCAGCACGCGCTCGAGGTCGCCGGCCACGGCGGCCCTGTCCTTCCTGCGGTAGGCGCCGAGCTCGAGGTTCTCGCGTACCGTCAGCGTGGTGAGGATGGCGCGCCCTTCGGCGACGTGGACGAGGCCGCGCTCGACGATCTTGTACGGCGCCATGCGGGTGATGTCTTCGCCGTCGAAGCGGATCGATCCGGCCTTTGCCGCGACCAGGCCCGACAGCGCCAGCAGCGTCGTCGACTTGCCGGCGCCATTGGCGCCGACGAGGGTGCGGATCTCGCCCGCGTCGACCTGGAAATCGATGCCCCGCAGGGCTTCGACGTGACCGTAGGCGACGGCCAGGCCCGAGACGTCGAGCAGTGGCGCGCCGCTCACTCGTCGCGGCCCAGGTAGGCCTCGATCACGGCCGGGTCGTTGCGGATCTGCTCGGGCGGCCCTTCGGCGATGACGCGGCCGAAGTTGAGCACGGCGATCCGGCTGCACAGGCCCATCACGAAGCGCATGTCGTGCTCGATCAGGAAGACGGTGTAGCCGCGCTCGGCGATGCGCTCGATCTCGCGCATCAGCTCCTGCTTCTCGCCGCTGTTCATGCCGGCGACCGGCTCGTCGAGCAGCAGCAGTTTCGGCTCGGTGGCCAAGGCCCGCGCCAGCTCGAGCTTTCTCTGCTCGCCGTACGACAGCTTGTCGGCGATGTCGCTCGACTTGCCGGCAAGGCCGACCCAAGAGAGCAACTCGTCGGCGCGTTCCAGCGCACGCTTTTCGGCGGCGCGATAGCCGGGCAGCGAGAACAGCCACTCCGCCACGCCGTAGCCGAGATGCGCATGCATGCCGACGACGACGTTCTCGCGCAGCGTCATCTCCTTGAAGACGCGGATGTTCTGGAAGGTGCGGGCGATGCCGAGGCGGGTGATGCGATGCGGCTTCTCGCCGACCAGCGATCGCTCATCGAGCGCGATCGCGCCACCGCTCGGCGCCAGCAGGCCGGTGACGAGATTGAAGACCGTGGTCTTGCCGGCGCCGTTCGGGCCGATCAGGCCGAACACGCTGCCCGCCGGAACTCGAAGGCTCACGTCCTCGAGGACCGAGAGGCCACCGAAGTTCTTCGAGACCTTGTCGAGCACCAGCATCAGTGCGGCCCTTCCGGCGAAGGCGAATCCGCGGCCGTGCTCAGGGCGCGCGAGCCCTTCTTGTCGAACCACGAGCGCATGCGCGCCGGGTCCCACAAGCCCTTCGGCAGGAAGAGCACGACGAGCACGAGGAGGGCGCCGTTGATCATCGTGCGGTAGTCGCGGAACGAGCGCAGCAGCTCGGGCAGCAGGGTGATCACGGTGGCGCCGAGCACCGGACCCGTGAGGCTGCCGATGCCGCCGAAGATCGCCATCGTCAGGATGTCGACGCTGCGCTCGAAGCCGAATTCGTTGGGTCCGATGAAGAACGTGAGGTGCGCGCTGAGCGCCCCCGCGAGCCCGGCGATGGCGCCGCCGAGCGCGAAGGCGAGCATCTTGTGCGCCATCACGCCGACGCCCATCAGCGAGGCCGCGATCTCGTCTTCCTTGATGGCCTCGAAGGCGCGGCCGATGCGCGAGCGCCGCATCCGCCAGAGCACGAGCAGGACGACGACGAGCGCGAGCAGCACGTGCCACCACCGGGTCAATTGCGGAATGCCGCTCAGGCCGAGGGCACCGCCGGTGATCGAATCGGCGTTGAGCAGGAAGACGCGCACCACTTCGCCAAAGGCGAGCGTCGCCATCGCCAGGTAGACGCCGGACAGGCGCAGCGTCGGCAGGCCGACGAGCAGGGCGACCACGGTAGGCAAGGCAATGCCACCCAGAATCGCGACAGGAAAGGGTGCGCCGAAACTCATCGTCAGCAGTGACGCGGTATACGCGCCCAGGCCCATGAACGCGGCGTTGGCCATGGCCAGCAGGCCGCACGAAAGCGTCAGCCAGATCGAGAGCCCGAGCAGCGCGTTGATGCCGATCGTCAGCACCAGGTTGCTGTAGACGGCCCAGAAAGTGCCGAGCCATTCAGACATGGTCAGGCTTCCCGCCGGGCCGCCCCAAGGGAAGGCCTGCACCCCCTCGGGGGCAGGAGC
>JBDTIO010000099.1:0-3079 GCA_039936375.1 Caldimonas sp.
TGGCCGGGCGGCCGAAATCATAGAGCTCGTTGACGACGGCACGAATCGTGCGGCCGGTGTAGAGCACATCGTCGACGAGAACGATGTGCCGGCCTTCGATCTCGAACGGCAGCTTCGTCGGGTCGGCCGCGGCGCCGAGGCCGCGCCGCGAGTAATCGTCGCGATGCAGCGTGCTCGAGATGACACCGGCGTCGCCCGGCAGGCTGAGGTCGCGCTGCAGCCGCTCCGCCAGCCAGGCGCCGCCCGACCAGATTCCGACCAGCACACCGCCCGGTTGCAGCAGGCCGCGCAAGCCCGGCAGCAGGCCGGCGTAGAGCGATTCGGCGTCGAGCTCGGCGACGCTCATGGCCGGCTCGCCAGGTATTGCTCGAGGATCAGCGCCGCAGCTTTCGCGTCGAGGTCGCGAGCGCCATCGGCGCGCGCCTCGACCGTGGTGTAGCGCTCGTCGACCTCGTGCACCGGCAGAGCGAAACGCGCCTGCATCTGGCGGCCGAATCGGCGCGCGCGTTGCGTGTTCACGTGGGCCGAGCCGTCAGGATGAAAAGGCACGCCGACGACGAGCGCGGCCGGCTGCCACTGCGCGATCAATGCCGCGATGGCATCGAACCGCGAATCGCCCGGCGCGGCGATCGTCGTCAGCGGCGTCGCTGACCGGGTCAGCGTATTGCCGCTCGCGACCCCGACCCGGCGAGTGCCGAAATCGAATGCAAGGAAAGAGAGGACGGGCGAAGAGGTAGGCGCCAGAGCCGACCTCACGCGTGCCCCGCCGCCGAGCTCAGCATGCCGGCGTCGATGCCGAGCAGCGACAGCGCCTTGTCGTAGCGCTGATCGACGGGCGTGTCGAAGATGATGCCGGGCTCGGCCTCGACGTTGATCCAGCCGTTGCGACTCATCTCGTCCTCGAGCTGGCCGGCCGCCCAGCCGCTGTAGCCGAGCGTCACGAGCAGGCGCTTCGGGCCAGCGCCGTTGGCCAGCGCTTCCAGTACGTCCTTGCTGGTCGTCATTTCGAGGCCGCCCTCGATCTTCAGCGACGAGTTGTAGTGGATGTCGTCGGCGCCGGTATCGACGAGCGGCTCGTGCAGCACGAAACCTCGTTCGGTCTGCACCGGGCCACCGAAGTACACCGGAGCCCCGGCAAGGTCTTCACGATCGAGCGAAAGCTCCACTTTCTCGAACAGGTTCTTCAGCGTGATGTCGATCGGCTTGTTGATGACCAGGCCGAGCGCGCCCTTCTCGGTGTGCTCGCACAGGTAGATGACCGTCCCGGCGAACGGGCTGTCGCCCATGCCCGGCATGGCGATCAGGAACTGGTTGGTCAGGTTGATCGGCGACGCGGGCATAGGCCGCATTTTATTCCGCAGTCGGCGCTTGCGCGCACGCCGGCCGGGATTGCGGGCTTTTCGGCACACTCGCGAGCATGGAGAAAGCTCTCGACACGGCGCTGGTCTGGTTTCGCCGCGACCTGCGTGTCGACGACAACGCCGCCCTGTTCCACGCCCTGAAGGCAGCGCGCGAAGTCTGGTGCGCCTTCGTGTTCGATCGCAGCATCCTCGACGCGCTGCCGCGGGCCGACCGTCGGGTCGAGTTCATCGTCCAGAGTGTCGAGGCACTCGACGCGGACCTGGCCGCACTCGGCCGGGAGCATGGCGTGCGCGGCGTTCGTCTTCTCGTGCGCCAGGGCGACGCGGCCGACGAGATCGTCTCCCTCGCGAACGAACTCCACGTCCAGGCGGTCTATGCCAATCACGACGACGATCCCTACGCGCTGGCTCGCGACGCCGCGGTGCGTGGCGCGCTGGCCGACCGCGGCGTCGCGCTGCACACGTCGAAGGACCACGTCGTCTTCGAGCGCAGCGAAGTGCTGACCGGCAGCGGCAAAGCGTATAGCGTCTTCACGCCCTACAAATCGGCGTGGCTGAAAAAACTCGACGACTTCTACCTGAAGCCCTATCCGGTCGAGCGCTACGCCGCCGGCCTGGCGACACCCGGCTCCGACAGGGTGGCGGCGGCCATGCCGACGCTTGCCGGGCTCGGCTTCGTGAAGACCAATCTCGAAGCACTCAAGGTACATGGCGGAAGCGCGGCGGCGGCGGCGCTGCTGGCCGATTTTCTTGACCGAATCGATGACTACGACACGGCACGCGAGTTTCCCGCGATCAAAGGGCCAAGTTATCTCGGCGTGCACCTTCGCTTCGGCACAGTCTCGATCCGCAAGCTCGTCGCCGTCGCCCTCGATCGCGCAGCCGGCCGCAGCCGCGGCGCCGAGGTCTGGCTTGCCGAGCTGATCTGGCGCGACTTCTATCAGCAGGTTCTGCACCACCTGCCGCACGTCGTGGGCGGCAGCTGCAAGCCGGAATACGACCGCATCCGTTTCGAGCACGGCAAGCATGCCGACGCGTCTTTCGCGGCGTGGTGCGAAGGACGCACCGGCTACCCGCTGATCGACGCGGCGATGGCGCAGATCAACCAGACCGGCTACATGCACAACCGCCTGCGCATGGTGACGGCGAGCTTTCTGGTGAAGGATCTCGGCATCGACTGGCGCCGCGGCGAGGCCTATTTCGCCGAGCACCTGATCGACTACGAGCTCGCTTCGAACAACGGCGGCTGGCAATGGGCGGCCTCGACCGGCTGCGACGCGCAACCCTGGTTTCGCATCTTCAACCCGCTGACACAAAGCCGCAGGTTCGATCCCGAAGGCCGCTTCATCCGCCGTTACCTGCCGCAACTCGACCGCCTCGGCAACGATCTGATCCACGCGCCATGGCAAGCCGGGCCGATCGATCTCGAGGCGGCCGGCATCGTTCTGGGTCGCGACTATTCCGAGCCGATCGTCGACCACGCCGCAGCGCGAGAAAAGACGCTCGAGCGCTATTCGATCATTCGCGAAGCGAGGGTCGCGACGCGCTGACGAACCTCAGGCCTCGGCGTTGGCGCGCGTGTAGCGCGCCACCAGGGCGAGCAGATCCTCTTCGGAATAGGGTTTGCCGAGGTAGTGGTCGACGCCGAGCTCGGCAGCATGGTCGCGGTGCTTCTCGGCGATGCGCGAGGTGATCATGATCACCGGCAGATCGCGCCA
>JBDTIO010000100.1:0-3849 GCA_039936375.1 Caldimonas sp.
AGGAGGAATCTGAGGCGCCGTGTTGTTGAGCGTCCGCTTCAGCTGTTGCAGGGTTGCAGAAGAAACAGGACGATCGGATGATTCTGGGCTGAGGCTGACTGCACATGGGAACTGTGAAGCTAGGCGACGCATGCCCCGTCTGTCGGGGATCGAGGTGGCTGTGCGAGGAGCACATGCCCTTGCCGTGGAAGCACGGCGACTGCGTCGGTGCGGGTGTGCCATGCGTCTGCAATCGCCATGCGGGCGCTCGGTGGTTGAGGGTATTCGCGTCTGTCTCCGACGATCGCATGAAGGCCCGCGATGACCGGCGAAACGGCGACTCCTGCAGTCGGCGGGTTGTTGATCGCCGAATCGGCAACTTTGCCGTATACCGGCAACCAGATCGCAGGAGCGGGGAGCGCCGGCACCGGGACCGAAGGTGCCATGACTGAGCCTCCTCGTAGCTACGGCACGTCGAAGCCGCTTCTGGTGGGGCTGGCCCTCCACAGTCTCGCGGCTATTTGCGTAACGTCAGATTCCCCAGCGTGACAACACGGGGAGCAGTACACGGTAACGACGAGGAAATGTATCGGCTAAGAGAGCGCCAAACCCGCGGCCGGGAATCCACTTGAGCATCAGAAGGCGGCAATTCCCGCGAAGGCAGTGCTCGGTTTCGAGAATGACGAAGGTCCTGCTGCGATCGTCGCAATGGCGGCTCCGCAACGTCGTCGCCGCGGCTGCCGGATGGTGTACGCGATCGCCCGTCGATGACGCGAGAACAACACGCGAAGCAGAGTGGTAGACAGACGGTTCCGCCCACCGGCGCCGTGCTCGCAGCGCCGCCTGCGACGTCGCTCAACTGCGTCGGCGTCAACTGCGTCCTGAACCTGACACAAGCGTCGCGCGTCTCTGTGGCGCTGGTCAGCCATTCGTGCGCTGCGCAAGGCACCCAGGTCCTCATCACCGCGCCGATCGCGCAGAGTAAGCGGTAAGCCTGCGGCGTTATTTCCTCGCCTGGTCCGGCTGGCCACAATTCCGCATTGACATTAAAAGCGGAGCGTAGACGTGGAAGAGGTCAAGCGGCGGCACCGGGACAGCGACGGGTGGCGTGAGGTGCTGAAGCGCTTTGCGACGGCGGGCGAATCGGTCAATGCGTTCTGCCGGCGCGAGGGGCTTTGCGCGAACAGTTTTCGGCGCTGGCGTGGGCGCTTGGCAGGGCCGACGACGCTCGAGGCCAAGCCCAGCGCCGACGCTGGGCAGCGGGACTTTGTTGATCTGGGTTCGCTGGGTCCGGCACCGATGAAGGCCACGCGGCTGGAGCTCAAGCTCGACCTGGGCGGGGGCGTGATGCTGCATCTGGTGCGCGGCTGATGTTCTTCCCCGAGGGCAACATCCGGGTGTACCTGTACGGCGAGCCGGTGGACATGCGCAAGTCCTTCGACGCTCTGTACGCGCTGGTACGCAACGGCCTGCGGCAGGATCCGCTGAGCGGCCACCTGTTTGCCTTCGTCAATCGACGAGCCACGCACATGAAGGTCCTGTACTTCGACCGCAGCGGGTGGTGCCTGTGGGCAAAGCGTTTGGAGGCGGGCCGTTTTATCAGCGACTGGAGCCAGGTTCGTCACCGCGAGATGGACTACACGGGCTTGAAGCTCATGCTCGAAGGCATCGAGCCGAAGAGGCAATTAAAACGCTATCGACTTGAGCGCAATGAGGTCGAATACTCTGAGCGCAACAATGCTGCGTCGGTACCATCTCACCATGCCGATCGCGCTGCCCAACCGAGTGCCCAATGCTGCTGAGGTGGCGGCGCTCGATCCGCAGCACGTCGCGTCAATTCTGCAGGGGTACGTGCAGACCATCGAGACGCTGAGGCACCAAGTCGAATGGTTCAAACGCCAGCTGTTCGGCAGCAAGAGCGAACGCTTCGCGCCGACCCCGGACCCGCAGCAGATGCACCTGGGCCAAGTGCTCGGCGAGGCGCTGGCGGTGACGCCCGCACCCGAGAGCGAACAGCAGGTCCCCGCACACACGCGCCGCAAGCCCCGTAGGGATTTCGCTGACGACAGCACGAGCGCGCCGTTCTTCGACGAATCGAAGGTGCCCGTCGAGACCATCGAGGTTCCCAACCCCGAGGCGCAAGCCTTGGCGCCCGATCAGTACGAGGTCATCGGCGAGAAGGTCAGCCACCGGCTCGCGCAGCGCCCGGGCAGCTTCGTGGTTCTGAAATACGTGCGGCCGGTGATCAAGCGCCACGACACGCAGACCTTGCACTGCCCGCCAGCGCCGGTGGGCGTGATCGAAGGCAGCCGTGCCGACGTGAGCTTCGTCGTCGGCGTGATGGTCGACAAATTCGCGTGGCACTTGCCGCTGTACCGCCAGCACCAGCGGCTCATCGCCGCGGGCTTCAAGCTCAGCCGGCAATGGCTGACGCAATTGGTTCAGCAAGGCGCGCAGCTACTCGAGCCGATCTACAACGCGCAGCTGGAGTCGATCCGCGCGAGCCGTGTCATCACGATGGACGAGACCCCGATCAAGGCTGGCCGCGTCGGGCCCGGCAAGATGGGTACCGGCTACTTCTGGCCGATGTACGGCGATCTCGACGAAGTTTGCTTCCCGTTCTTCGACTCGCGCCGGCACGAAAACGTGCAGCAGGCGCTGGGGCTGAAGAACGCCCCCGGCACGGTGCTGCTCAGCGACGGGTACGAAGCCTACGCGAACTATGCCAAGAAGACCGGCATCACGAACGCGCAGTGTTGGGTCCATTCCAGACGAGGCTTCTTCGAAGCGAAGGACGCCGAGCCGCAAGCCGCAAGCGAGGCCTTGCGCCAGATCGGTGCGCTCTACGAGATCGAAGAGGAGATCCGACAGCGCAAATTCTCGGGTGAAACCAAACGACTGCACCGCCTCACGCACAGCAAACCGTTGGTCGATCACTTCTTCGACTGGGTCGATCGCCAGTTCGAGCAGCAGGGCTTGTTGCCGAGCAACCCGCTGACCAGGGCCTTGGCCTATGTGCGCGATCGGCGCGCGGGACTCGAGGTGTTCCTGAACGATCCCGACGTGCCTATGGACACGAACCATGTGGAGCGCGCGCTGCGCCCGATCCCCCTCGGCAGGCGCAATTGGTTGTTCTGCTGGACCGAGGTCGGCGCCAAGCATGCGGGCATCGTGCAAAGCTTGATTGCGACCTGCCGACTGCACGGCATCGATCCGTACGCATACCTGGTCGACGTGCTGCAGCGCGTGGGAGAACATCCGGCATCGGGCGTCGCCGAACTCACGCCTCGGCTGTGGAAGCACCACTTCGCCGACAAGCCGTTGCGCTCAGACTTGCACAGGACTATCGCCTAGGCAAGGACGCTGCTCCAGCGCCGCAAACTGTCGCGCAAAGCCCCACGCGCGGGCAGAACGCATCGACCGATTCGCCCGCCGTCGCAAAGCGCTTCAGTACCTCACGCCCACCCGTGGCTGTCCCGGCGTGTCGCCGCTTTGACCTCTGCCACATCCACGCTCCGCATGAATATCGATGCAGAGCATTGTGGACAGCCAACCTCGGCAATGGAATAACGCCGCAGGCTTACCGCTTACCCAGTGTCGACCATGTGCAGTTGGAAACGCCGGAGTTCGTCGGCGGTGGCGGTGTCCGGCGAACGCTTCAGGAACGCGCGAGCCGGCGTACCGCACGGATGTACGCGATCTGGGTCTTGCCTCCCATCTTGCGCATGCGCATGTCTTCGATCATGCGTTGACGCAGTGGCGAGACGTTGGGCGTCAATGAGTCCATGGCTCAGCTCCAGTCGATAGGCGAGGCGGATTGCCTCGCTCGTCAAGATGGCAGAACCATGGGCGTAACGAATAACCTCAACA
>JBDTIO010000101.1:0-13578 GCA_039936375.1 Caldimonas sp.
ATTGGCACGCCGACGGCGATGGCAGCGGCGAGGGAGGCAAAGACAAGAAGCAGATGCTCGCCGGTCAGGCGCGCGAAGTCAGGAGCGAAGAGGCGCGCCCACAGCCCCGGCTTGGCCGCGTCGTCGCCGGACGCCGCTGGCAGCGTACTCGAGCCGCCGGCGGCGGCAACGATGCCGCGTCGCTCGAGGAATCGGCGAGCCGTCTCGGCGAAGGTCTTGCCGTCGAGCTCGACTTCGCCGTTCATCGCGATCATGGTCGCCGCATCGATGCTCCCTTCGAGCCGCCGCAGCGGGGCGACGTCGACGCCCGCGCGCATCAGCAGCACGGCGTCGTATTTCGGGAAGAACGCCCGGTCGTCTTCGAGGACGCGCAGACCGAGGCGGCCGAGCTTGGCGTCGGTCGAGTAGACGTCGATCACGTCGACCTTGCCGGTGGCCACGGCCTCGTAGGCCAAGCCGTGATCGAGGCCGAGCGGCGTCGCCGTCAGACCATAGGCACGCTGCAGCGCCGGCCAGCCGTCGGCGCGTTCGAGGAACTCGTGCGACAAGCCGAGCTTCAAGCCATTGCCCTTGTTCGACGCCAGATCCGAAATGCGGACGATGCCCAGCGCGCGGGCCCTGGCATCGCTCATCGCCAGCGCGTACGTGTTGTTGAAACCGAGCGGCACGGCGGCGACGAGGCCGCGCGGCGCCAGCCAGCGATTCAGCTCGTCGAGCGAGGGATTGCCGCCGCGCTTCAGCAGTTCGCGAACGATCGTGCCGGTGTATTCCGGATAGATGTCGACGGAACCGGACGCGAGCGCCTGCTCAAGGATGCCGGTATTGCCGAGCCCTTGGCGGTGAACAGCGGGCCGACCAGCGGCGACAAGAGTCTGCGTCACGATCTCGCCGAGGATGTACGACTCCGTGAATCGCTTCGAGCCTACGATCAATGGCGCCGGCCCGGCCGCGTACGCCGAGGCGCTGGCGAGCGCCGACGCAACAGCGCAGATGAAGGCGCCGTGCCGTAGGAAGACTCCTACGGACAAAGCAGGCGCTTGGTGTTTGTGCCGCAACGCCACTTCGTCAACACTCGACGTTCGCTTTTGTCCCGTCGAGCGTGCCAACGTCTTGCCTTCCGTCATCGTCCCTCCCCGCTCGTCGACACCTTCGCCGCAGGTGTCGTCCGATCGGGAACCGGAACGGCATTTCATGATCCAGTTACGCGCCTTCATCGTCGAAGACAGCCCCGTGATCCGGGAAAATCTCGTCGCTGCGCTGGAAGAGATGGCTCCTATCGATGTAGTCGGAACGGCCGAGGACGAAGCCTCTGCGCTGAGCTGGCTGGCCCGCTCCGACAATCCTTGCGATCTGGTCGTCGTCGACATTTTTCTCAAGAGCGGCTCTGGTCTGGGCGTGCTTAAGTCGGCTGCGGCGGCCCCCGATCCACCGAAGCTCGTCGTCCTCAGCAACTACGCCACCCCCGATATGCGGCGCAAGTGCCTCGAGCTCGGAGCCGATCGCGTCTTCGACAAATCGAACGAAATCGATGCGCTGATCCTGTACTGCTGCAGGCTCGCTGATGGTCGTACGGGAAGCGGCGAACTCGATCCGTTGGCCTAGGCTTTGCGATTGCGAGCGAAGCGCTTTTTACTGGATGAGCCCGTTCTTGAGGGCGTAGTACGTGAGGTCGCTGTTCGATTCCAGCTTCATCTTTTCCATGACCCGGGTGCGGTAAGTGCTCACCGTCTTGACGCTGAGCGACATGCTGTTCGCCATGTGGCCGATGGTCTCGCCCTTGGCCAGCCGCAAGAAGACCTGAAACTCACGCTCCGACAATTGCTCGTGAGCCGGCCGGTCGGCGGCGCCGCCGCCCAGCCCGTCGGCAAGCAGCTCGGCAACCCCGGCGGTGATGTACTTGCGGCCACGATAGACGGTGCGGATCGCCTTGACGATCTCCTCAGGATCGCAGTCTTTGTTGAGATAGCCGCTCGCCCCCTGGCGCAGCAGCGTCGTGGCGTAGTGTTCTTCCGGAAAACCGGAAAGGATCAGCACCGGCAGGTCAGGCGCGCGCGCCTTGATCGCGGCAAGCGCGTCGACGCCGCTCTGGTCGGGCATCGACAGATCCATGAGGATGACGTCGACGTCGCCTTTCCTGACGATATCGATCGCGTCACGCCCGTTCGACGCTTCGGCGACGACGGTCAGATCGACCTGTTCCGAGAAAAATTGCTTCAGCCCTGCGCGAACAATGGCGTGGTCGTCGATGATGGCGATTCTGATCATGGGGCGTGTCGACTGGGTCGCAAGTTCGACGAGTGTAGGTGAGCGGGTCGAAATGAAGTCTTTATCGTACTTCCGGCGCAGTGTCGTCGTCTTTCCGCTGGCCGCGCTGGCGGCGCTGGCGATGTTCGTCATCAACGAAGTGTCGTATCGCGACGCGACCCGCTCGCTGGATTCCCTCGGCCAGCGCGGCGCCGCTGGCGTCTACCTCAACGATCTCGCCAAGTCGCTGCTCAACGCCGAGACCGGCCAGCGTGGCTACCTGCTGACCTCGCGAGACGACTATCTCATTCCCTATCGCGACGCCCAGGAAGGCTTGCGCCGCAGCATCGACTGGCTGAGAACCTACTATTCGAAGGATCCCGAGACCACCCTGCTCATGCAGCAGCTGGTCGCGACCAGCGACGAGAAGATGAGCGAGCTGGCAACGACGATCGAGCTCCACGACAAAGGCAGCGATCAGGCGTGGCGTGACCTGCTCATGAGCGACATCGGCAGCGAGAAAATGGATCGCGTCCGGTCTCTGACGGAGCAACTGCTCGCCAAGGAAACGAAGTTGATCGAGCGCGAGCGCAAGAGCGTATACGAGACCCTGCTTCTGAACCGCATCGGCGTCACGGCGATGGCGGCGATCAGCCTGCTTGCGCTCTTCATGTACCTTCGCCAGACGGCGCTTCTCGAACGCCAGACAGCCGAAGAGACCGGGCGTGTCGCAACCGAGCGCGATCGGCTGGAGGCCGAAGTGACGGCACGAACCCTACAACTGAAAGAGCTGGCGCAGCATCTGCAGACGATCCGCGAAGACGAGCGCAGTCACCTCGCCCGCGAGTTGCACGACGAGCTGGGCGCCTTGCTCACGGCGGCCAAGCTCGACGTGGCCCGGCTCAAGTCGCGCCTCGGGGCGGCATCGCGTGAAGCGCTCGAACGTCTGGCGCACCTCAACGAGACGCTCAATGGCGGTATCGCGCTGAAGCGCCGCATCATCGAAGACCTGCGGCCGTCATCGCTCAGCAATCTCGGCCTGGTCGCCGCGCTCGAGATCCAGCTGCGCGAGTTTTCTGCGCGCAGCGAAATTCCCATCGAGGCACGGCTCGAGCGGGTCCAACTCGAGCCGGCGGCACAACTCACGGTCTATCGGCTGGTTCAGGAAGCGCTGACGAACGTCGCCAAGTACGCCAAGGCGAAGAACGTCACCGTGACGCTCGAGCCGGATGGCGACGACGCGGTGCGCATCGCCGTGCAAGACGACGGTATCGGCTTCGATGACAGCGTGCCGCGCATCGCCACCCACGGGCTCATCGGCATGCGGTACCGGGTCGAAGCTGAAGGCGGCGTGATGCGACTGCGCTCGGCGCCCGGGCAGGGCACCCTGATCGAAGCGACGCTGCCGACGATCGGCCCCGTCGCCCCGGACGACGACGCCGCCGTCGCCATGCTGTCGGAGCCGTCTGCGCACGAGGCTGCCGCTTGACGCACGCCCGGACACTTGTGGGCGTCGTCCTACGGTTGCCGGGTTCCTCCCCCGACACTTCCCCGCGCGCGCTACCTATCGCCGTCGAGGTGTTATCACCGCAGACTCATCTGTGTCATCTCTCTCAAGTCTGCCGGCATGAGAAGCCGGCGCCGATCACCCGAACCAAGGAAATGCCATGAACACCGTCAGCAGCACCACCAAGCCCCTGGCTCAACAAGGGCAGGATATCGCCGACAAGGCGGCGAACAACGCGCAAAGCGCGATCCGCTCGACCCAGAAGGCGGCCGATGGCGCACTCGACAGTCTCTCGGCCAAGGTCGACGACCTGCACGATCAGGCCGCGCCCCTGCTCAGCCGCGTTTCGTCGCAGGCCGAAGCCGCCGCGCGCCGCGGCATCGAGGCGGTTCGCGACACGTCGCAGCAACTCCGCGACAGAGCACTGCGCGCATCGGACACCGCCGTCGGCTACGTCAAGGACGAACCGATCAAGGCGATGCTGATTGCCGCTGCAACCGGCGCCTTGCTCATGGGCATTGTTGCCCTGATGAGCCGCTCGCGCGACTGACAAGGCGAGACTGAACGAGGCGAATCCGCGAGCGCATCATGATTCATCCGTTACTCAAGCTCATTGCCACCGAGCCGCAAGTGCTCGGGGACCACGTCGAGGCGTATGCCGAGCTGGTTGGCGACGAGGTGAAGAAGACGAGTACCGCCTGGGCCGCACGCCTGGGGCTCTATGCTGCCGCCCTGTGTCTGGGTGGCGTCGGCCTCGTCTTCGCAGGAGTGGCTGTGATGCTGTGGGCGTCGCTTCCGCCAAGCGGCTTTCAGGCGCCGTGGGTCCTCATCGCGGTGCCGGTGCTGACGCTGGCGATTGCCCTCGTCTGCGCCTTGCTTGCCAAGCACAGCCCGATCGAAAACGCGTTCGACAATTTGAAGAAGCAACTGAACGCCGACATGGCGATGCTGCGTGAAGTGAGCGCGCCTTGAGTGCGGTGCTTCCGGCATCGGCCGAGTTGACCGGTGACGTACCGGCGGTCGAGCGCGCGATTGTCGATGCGCCGGTTCCTTCTGCCGCCGACAGGCTTGCCGCTTCGCGTCTGCGCCTTCGCACAGCCTTGATGGAGATCGCCCACCCACCGCCGCGGCCCTCGATCTTCGATGGCCTCGGCGACATTAAGACCCAGTTGTTCGATCGGGTCAAGTCGCTGCCCGGAGCCGGCCTCATCATCGACAGCCTGGAAGACTGGTGGGCCCAACACCCTTTGCATGCCGCGGGAATCGTTGCCGAAGAAGCTTCACGCAGTTTCGTCTTGCCGGCCGCGCGAAAGAATCCCTATTCGCTGATTTTTGGCTCGGTCGTGGTGGGCGCGCTCTTTGTGCTCTCGAAGCCGTGGAAGTGGCTATTGAGACCGGCGCTCTTCGTCGGCCTGGTCCCGCAACTCGCGGCGCATGCCCTGCAAAGAATGCCAATCGAATCCTGGTTGCAGATGCTCAGTTCCTTCTTGCCTGCAAAAAGCGCCGACACACGGCAAGCCGACGCGACGGTGGCACCGAATTTGCAAAAGGGTTTTTAACGATTACCTCCCAACGGCCCCTTGCCGAAGCCGCCCGCGCGGTCACAGGCCGGTCTCCCTCCGTGGGGTCTTGAAACGCGCTTCGGCGCGTTTTTTTTGTGTTGATGACTGCCCCTCTTCACCGAGGGGTTTTGATAGGAATCGTCCTACAGCCCATGCGGCGCCTGCCGACAGACAAAAGCACGATGCGTTCTATCATCCAGGCAATGCCCTGCCTTCTTCCAATCAACGCCCAAGTGTCCGGCCAGGTCGCTCTGCATGCCCGCGCGCCTTTCTGGGCCACTGCTTCCATCAGCGACGCTGCAGACACTTCCCCCATGGAGCTGTCGGCGCTCGGTGCTCACGTCGATCGCTGCAATGGCTCGCGCGGTCGCATGTTCGGCCTGCATTGCGTGGCCGACGCCGTTCGTAGTTTCATTGCCCCGCGTTTCGTGACCACCCTGATTGCGGTCGGGTTCGTCTTCGGAGTCGTTTCGCTCATCGTCTGACCGGCCGATGGCGGCGCCCGAACTGCTGCAGCTGGTGCCCGACGCGCCAGTCGCGCTGGGCGACATACTAGATCCCGCACGCGGGCCGCTCGAGCGGCCAAACCGCTCCGAGATCTTCGGACCCGAGCGCTTCGCCCAGCACGGCATCAGCCTCGGTGTCACCCACGCGGCCCGTTTCGCGCCTTCGGGTTCGACCGCTTTTTTTCCGCGCCTGCGCGACAACATCCGGATCCTCCGCGAGGCCCACCACTACATCGGCTGGCAGGCGAAGACCGGCTACGACGTGAGCCCGGCCGCCGAATGGCTGCTCGACAATTTCCATCTCATCGAAGCGCAGTTGCGCGAGATCAACGATGGGCTGCCGCGCCGCTATTTCCGCGACCTGCCGGTGCTGCAGGACGAGCCACTGGTCGGCCTGCCTCGTATCTATGGCGTAGCGTGGGCGTTCGTCGCACACACCGACAGCGCCTTCAACGAAGAGCTCCTTGTTCATTTCCTGAAGGCCTACGAGCAAACGCGCGAGCTCACGCTCGGCGAGCTCTGGGCGCTGCCGACGACGCTGCGCGTCGTCCTCATCGAGAACCTGCGCCGGCTGGCCGAACGCGTCGCCGCCAACAAGGCGGCGCGCGAAGTGGCAAACCGGGCTTGCGACGCCATCGAGGCCTATCCGCCGGAGCGTCTCGACGCGCTTCTGGCCATGCTCAATCGGCGCGGCGTCGGCGAGCCCTTCCTGGCCCAGATCGCGCAGCGGCTGCAAGACCACCGCTCCGCCGCCGAGTCGGCCGCGCTGGAATGGCTGCAGCGGGTCGCACCCAACCTTGCCGAGATCCAGACCCAGCTTCCGTCGGCGCAGGCAGCCGACAACCTCAGTGTCGGCAACGCGATCAACTCGCTGCGTTCCATCGGCGACGCCGACTGGCCCGACATCGTTGCCACCACCAGCGTGTTGACGCAGCTGATGCTGAGCTCGCCGGCGTTCGCCGCCGAACGCGACGACACGCGCGACCAAACTTTGCACAGCATCGAAAAGTTGACCAAGAAGAGCGGCAAAAGCGAGCGCGTCGTGGCCGAGACCCTGCTTCGTTTCATGAACGCGGCGGCAACGCAAGCGCCCGAAGGCGACGAGTCGAAAGCGGTCGCCGGCTATTGGCTGCGCGGGGCCGGCCAGGTGGAGTTGCTGCCGGCGATCGGTCTGCGCGGCAAGGACGCGCGGCGGCGGCGGCGCGCACTTCGGCGCATCACACTGCCGACCTACCTCGGCGCTATCGCCGTCGCCACGGCGGGGATCGTTGCCTGGATGCTGACGCACTACAGCATCGCCCTGCCGGCGCCCGGGTCGACGCCCTGGTGGACGCTGCTCGCGACGCTCCTGCTCGTCTTTCCGGCTTCGGAGATGGCCGTCGCCGTCATCAATCGGCTGATCAGCGAATGGTCGCGGCCGAGCCGCTTGCCGCGTCTGGCACTGCTTGCCGGCATTCCGGACGAGCACCGGACGCTGGTCGTCATCCCCGCGATGCTGACTTATCCCGAAGCCGGTGCCGAACTGGCGCACCAGTTGCAACTGCACTACCTTGCCAATCCCGAGCACAGCGTCCAGTTCGCCCTGCTCTCGGATTGGGCCGATGCGGCGACCGAGCGAACTGCCGACGACCAGGCGCTGCTCGACGTCGCACGCGACGAGATCGACCGCCTCAACGCGCTCTATCCGGTGGGTGCCGACCAACCGTTCCGATTCATCGTCCTGCATCGCGAGCGTCGCTTCGCCGAGTCGGAGCAGCGCTGGATCGGCTGGGAGCGAAAGCGCGGCAAACTCGAGCAACTGCTCGCGATGCTGGACGAAGGATCGACAAGTCCATTCGTCGACCTCGGCCCCGTATCGCAGGTCGCACCCGGCGTGCGTTACGTGCTGACGCTGGACAGCGACACGCGCTTGCCGCCGGGCCGCCTGCGCGATCTCGTCGGCATCGCTGCGCATCCGCACAACCAGCCACAGCTGTCGGCGGACCAGAGCCGCGTCGAGCGAGGCTACGGCATCCTGCAGCCGCACGTGGCCACGCCGCTGCCGGCGCCCGAAGATGTGACGCTCTACCACTGGCTCTTTTCCGGGCAGAGCGGCATCGACCCATACAGCGTCGCCTCGTCCGAGGTCTATCAGGACCTGTTCGGAGAAGGCACCTATACCGGCAAGGGCTTGCTGCACGTCCACGCGGTGCACACCGTACTGGGCGGCAGGCTGCCGGCGAACCAGGTGCTCAGCCACGACCTGTTCGAAGGCTCGCTGGCTCGCTGTGCCGCCGTGACCGACGTGACGGTGATGGAAGACGCACCCTTTCACGCCGACGTCGCCGCATCGCGCGTCCATCGCTGGACCCGGGGCGATTGGCAGCTGTTGCCGCTGCTGCTGAATGGCAGGCGCTTTCGGATCCGCGCCGTCAACCGCTGGAAGATGCTCGACAACCTGCGCCGGTCGCTGGTCGCTCCGGCCTCTCTGCTCCTCGTCGTGCTCAGCCTGGCGTGCGGCGTAGCCTCGCCGTGGGCGGTGCTCGCTCTCATCGCACTCGCCTTCACGGCCGGGCCGCTGATGGGTTCCATCGCCGGGTTCGCGCCGAGCCGCGACGAAATCGCCCGCGTTCATTTCTATCGCCAGGGGTTGTCCGACCTGGCCCGCGCCCTGCTGAGCGGCGCTTGGCTGCTGGCCCAGCTCCTGCAGCTGGCGTTGATGGCCGCCGACGCGATCGTTCGCGCGCTCTGGCGCACGTTCGTCAGCCATCGTCGCCTGCTCGAATGGACCACTGCGGCTGCGGCTCAGGCGTCAGCGACGACGCGCCTGATGCCACTCGTGCGCAAGCACTGGGGCGTGCCGCTGGCGGCCCTGGTGCTTTGGCTCCTGCTCATCGCCGTGCATGCGCCGCATGTGGCGCTCGGCTCGCTGCTCTGCATCGTCTGGGCGCTGTCGCCCGCCTGGACGTGGTGGGTCAGTCGACCCTTGCCGCCGCGTCGCGCCGATGCGCTGTCGCCGGCGGATCGCGCTTTCTTCGCCGGCATCGCGCGCGACACCTGGCGCCTCTTCGAGCGCTGTGTCATCCCCGGCGAGAACGATCTGCCGCCCGACAACCTGCAGACCGCGCCGCACGACATGGTGGCGCACCGCACCTCGCCCACCAACGTCGGGCTCTACCTGCTTTCGACGGCGTGCGCGCGAGAATTCGGCTGGATCGGCGTTGTCGAAATGGCCGAGCGAATCGAAGCAACGTTGGCGACGTTGGCGAAGATGCAGCGGCATCGCGGCCACTTTCTCAACTGGTACGACACGACCACGACAGCGCCCTTGCTCCCGCTCTACGTCTCCACCGTCGACAGCGGCAATCTCTGCGTGCACCTGCTCGCCGTCGCCCAGGCCTGCCTCGAGGCCGCCGCGCTCGCGAACGGCGAAGCCGCGCTGCGTCGCGGTCTGGCGGCATCGAAATCGCGCATCGATGCTCTGCGCGCGAGCCAGACGGAGCTCGTCCTGGCCAGCGCGACCTCGTCGCTCATCGACACCAGCGACGCGTTCGCCGAGATGCGATCGGATCCCGACCTTTTCCGGCAGCGCCTGAACGAGGCCGCTATCGCGCTCGACGCCATGCTGCCGCCGCTGGAAGTCGATTCACCGGCGGCGCCAGCCCATCACCTGGCCTGGGCAGCACAAGACCATCTTGCGACCCTTCGCTCGGCCCTGCGCGACATCGTCGAGCCCGGCCAGCCGGCGGCACGGCTTCACGCCCTCGCTGCGCGTTGCCAGGCTCTGGCCCGCGAGCCCGACTTCGCGTTTCTCTTCCACCAGAAGCGGCGTCTTTTCCACATCGGCTTTCGCGTCGCCGAGCACCAGCTCGACGCCGGCTTCTACGATCTGCTCGCTTCCGAATCGCGCTCGACCGGCCTCTGGGCGATCGCCAAGGGCGACGTTCCTGCGGCCCACTGGGCCGCGCTCGGCCGACCCTTCTTCGCGGTCGGCGCACTCGCCGGCCTGCGCTCCTGGTCGGGCTCGATGTTCGAGTACCTGATGCCGACGCTGGTTCTCGACGAGCCGCACGGCAGTGTCCTGCATAGCGCGGCGCAAGCCGCCGTGCTGGAGCAGATCGCCTTCGCCCGCGAGCATCATGTGCCCTGGGGCATCTCGGAATCGGCTTACGCCGGAAGCGACCACACCCTCGCCTATCAATACGCGCCGCAAGGCGTGCCAAAGCTGGCGCTGCGCCGCACCCCGGCCGACGAGCTCGTCGTCGCGCCGTATGCAACCGCGCTGGCGGCACAGGTGGCGCCGCACCGCGCCGCCGCCAACCTGCATCGCTTCGAGCAAACCCGGGCGCGATTGCGCTACGGCTTCATCGAAGCGCTCGACTACACGCCGGCACGGCAATCGGGCACCGACGGCGTCGCTCGCGTCTACACCTTCATGGCCCATCACCAGGGCATGAGCATCGTTGCCCTCGCCAACGTCCTGCTCGATCGGGCGCCGCGCCGCTGGGGCATGCGCGATCCGCGCATCGAAGCCGTTTCCTCGCTGCTTCACGAACGGGCGCCGCGCGAAGTGCCCGTGCTGCACGAAGCGCCGTCGCGCCCGGCGCCAGGGATGCTGCCCAAACGCAGCCCCGGCATGCTCCACGACGTCATTCCCGGCATGTCGGCGATCGAGCCGACGCATCTGCTGTCGAATGGTCGCTACGCTGTCGCGGTGCGCGCCAACGGCGCCGGAACGAGCCGCTGGGGCAACTACGAGATTTCGCGCTCGCGCGACGATGCGCTGCGCGACGCCTACGGCCTCTTCTTTCATCTCCGCTGGGACCGCCAGCCCAGGCCGGTGTCGCTGACGCACCATCCGGCGCCCGATCGCGCCGCGCACTACCAGGCCGGCTTCCACGCCGATCGCGTTCTCTTCACCGCCTCATGGTCGGAAGTGCACGCGACGACGACGGTCTGGGTCAGTCCTGAAGACGACATCGAGTTCCGGCGCGTCGATCTGCGCAATCTCGGCGATCGCACGCTCGATGTCGAGCTGATCTCGGCGTTCGAAGTGACGCTGAGCGATGCGCGCGCCGACGAATCGCATCCGGCCTTCCAGAACCTCTTCGTCGGCGCCGAGTGGCAAGCGGATCATCAAGCTCTTGTATTCGAACGAAAGCCGCGTCTGGCCACCGAAAAGGGCGTGCTTGCGGCACATTTCATCGCCCAGTCCGAGCCGTTGGCCGATGGCGTGCGGATCCAGGTCGATCGACGTCGCTGGCTCGGCCGCAATCGCGGCGCAAGCCATCCGCTGGCCTCGTTCGACGAGCCACCGGAGGCTGCGAACGGCAGCGAAGCCGCTGCCCTCGATACCGGGCTCGATCCGGTCTCCGTCTTTGCGGTGCGGCTGCAGATTGCGCCTCGGGCCCTGGCGCGCATCACCTTTTGCGTGGCTGCCGCCGACAACCGCACGACCTTGCGGGCGGTGATCGACAAGTATCGGCAGCCGAGTCATGTCGAGCGCGCGTCGATGATGTCGGCGACGCTCGCCGGCATCCGCCTGCGCGAGATGCGGATGAGCGCGGAGAACTACGCGGCGATCCAGACGCTGACGACGAAGCTCGCCCTGACGTTGACCCGCACCCATGCGCGCCGGGCCGAGGACGCAAAGGCCTGTGATCGGCGGCTGCTCTGGAGATTCGGCATCTCCGGCGACCGGCCGATCGTCCTTGTCTCGGCCGGCGTCGACCACGGGCTCGGCCTGCTGCGCACGCTGGCCCAGGCGCTTCGCGTCTGGTCGTGGGGCGGCGTCGCCTGCGACCTCGTCGTCGTCAATCACGAGCCGGCGTCGTATCTCATGGCTCTGAGTCGCGAGATCGTGACGCTCAAGGAGGCACACGTCGCGACGCGCGGCGCCGAACCGGCCGCGGCCGAAACCGCCTTCCACGTGATCCAGGCGAGCGATCTGCAGGCCGACGAAATGGCAACGCTCAGGGCGCTGGCACGCATCCGTCTCAATGCCGACGGTCGACCCCTGGCCCGCCACGTTCAGGACCTGAGCGAGGCGCACGACACCGCCCTCGAAGAGCGTCAGCGCGTTTCGACCACGGCGCTCCCCGTCGGTATGAGCGCCGAGCTGGCGCCGCGTCAGCCGAGCGGCGACTTCGCGCAGACCAGCGGCGAATTCCGTTTCGACGTGACAACGCTGGTGCGCCCCGCACGGCCGTGGGTCAACGTGCTGGCCAATCCCCACTTCGGCACTCAGCTGAGCGAAGCCGGCGGCGGCTACAGCTGGGCGCTGAACAGCCGCCTCAATATGCTGACGCCATGGTCGAACGACCCCGTCAGCGACTCGCCGGGCGAGTGGCTGCTGCTGCAGGACGTGCGAACCTTGCAGGTCTGGAGCGTCGCGCCCGGTGCTGCCGGCGACCCCGAGGCCGAGTACCGGGTTTCGCACGGCCAAGGCTACAGCGTCATCAGTCATCGACATGGTGCGCTCGACGTCAACGTCACCTGGTGCGTCGACGCCGACAGCTCGGTCAAGCAGGTCCGCGTGCGCCTGGTCAACCGCGGCCACCGCACCCTGCAGCTTCGCATCATCGGCCTCGCCGAATGGATTCTCGGTGCCAGCCGCACGGACCGGGGCACCACGAACACGCAGATGGCGAGCCACCCGGCCGCGCCGGGCGCCGACGCGAGTCTGGCCGTGGCTGCCGGCGAGGCGCCGGCGCTGGCGCCGGAGCGCCGCATGACGACGCTCTTTTGCACGCAGCGCGACCGCTCCGGCGGCTTCGGCGGCGGTACCGCATTCTTCGGGCTCGCCGGCGACGCCGAGGAGCTCGCCGACTGGACCTGCGACCGCCGGGAGCTGTTCGATGCGCGTGGCCGACTCGTCGTTGCCGATCAGTACGGCCAGGCGAGCGGGGCGGGTCTCGACCCTTGCGCGGCGCTGGCGACCCGGCTGCAAGTGCGTGCCGGCGATTCCGTCGATCGCGTCTTCCTGCTCGGCTGGTCGCCGAGCTCGGAAGGTGCGCAGGCTCTCGCCCAAAGGTCCGCCCTCGTTCCGGCCCTGAAACGAATGCAGCAGGTGCGCGGCCACTGGGACGAGCTGCTCGGTGGGGCGACGGTTCGCACGCCCGATCCTCTCTTCGATGCGATGGTCAACCGCTGGCTGCTCTACCAGACCATCGCCTGTCGCCTCTGGGCCCGGGCCGGCTTCTACCAGGCTGGCGGTGCCTATGGCTTTCGCGATCAGCTACAGGACTCGATGGCACTCGCCTGGTCGGCGCCGCACATGCTGCGCAGGCAGGTCGTCCTGTCGGCATCGCGCCAGTTCCCCGAGGGCGACGTGCAGCACTGGTGGCACGCGCCGACCGGCGCGGGGGTGCGAACTCATTTCTCCGACGATCTTTTGTGGCTGCCCTACGCCGCTCTGCACTACCTTCGCGCTACCGGCGACATGACGCTGCTCGAGGAGAGCGTGCCGTTCCTCGAAGGCATCGCCGTGCCGCCAGGCGCCGAGGACGCCTACTACGCACCGGATAGCAGCGCCGACACGGCATCCATCTACGAGCATTGCTCGCGCGCCATCGACCACAGCCTACGCGTCGGCGCCCATGGCCTGCCGCTGATGGGCAGCGGCGACTGGAACGACGGCATGAATCGCGTCGGCTACGAAGGCCGGGGCGAATCGGTCTGGCTCGCGTGGTTTCTCTGCGACGTCGTCGCCCGCTTCGCGCCACTCGCTCAAATGCGCGGCGAGACGGCTCGGGCGGCTCGCTGGATCGAAGCGATGCGG
>JBDTIO010000102.1:0-5765 GCA_039936375.1 Caldimonas sp.
GCGCACATCGGATGAATGCCGAGCGCATAGGCCAGGCCGTGGCGGTGCGCGAGCTCGCGCACGCGGTCGAAATTGGCTGCGTCGACGGCCGGAATGACGATCATGCCGACGCCGCCGGCACGCGCTCGCGCCACGACGGCTTCGCGGTCGGCAGCGAATTCGGCGGCGTCGAGATGGCAATGCGTGTCGGTCCACACGGTGCCCGATGATGCCTCGACACGCCTGGCGGCTGGCGGCAAGACAGGCCGAAGCGGGCGTGCTACCGTATTGCGGACAGGCGGCTCGCGTCTTGCGTGCAGGCCCTGAAGCGGCACGCCGACCGTGTCGCGGCGCACCCCTCTCGGATGCGCTTGCTGGACGCCGCCGATGAAGAAAGTGCCGCTTTACAGTCGTTCGCAGCGCGCCATCGAGCCGCCGCCAGAAGCTGCCCCGACGCCGGTGCCGACGAGCGCCCGCACGCGCTTCGTCACCGGCCTCGCCCGTCACGAACGTCGTCTCTGGGTGGCTGCGCTGATCGTCCTGGCCGCCGCCTTCTGGTGGCTGAATCCCATGCTCGTGCCGAAGGCGCCGCTGACATTCGAGCAGATCGACGCGGCGATGCGCCAGTCGATCGAGGACAAGCCGCTCGCCGCGCCCGAGTCGCGCGCCTACGACGCGATCCTGCCCTCGGTGGTGCGCGTCGTCGGCCTGATGACCGACGGCGACGACGGCAGCGACGAGACGGATCACGGCATCGTCGAGCGCGGCATCGGCACCGGCGTCGTCATCATCGACAACGGCACCATCCTGACCAACCTGCACGTAATCCACGGCGCGAAAAAGGTCATGGTCACGTTCTTCGACGGCTCCGAATCGGAAGCCGTCGTCCTGAAGACTCAACCGGAAAACGATCTTGCCGTGCTGCGCGCGCGCACCATTCCCGACGACCTCGAAGCGGCGACGATGCGCTCGACCGACGATCTGTCGCCGGGCGACAAGGTGATCGCGGTCGGCTTTCCGTTCGGCATCGGCCCATCGGTCTCTTCCGGCATCGTCTCCGGGCTGAAGCGCCAGTTCCGTTCGCCGGACGGCCAGCAGACGCTCACCAATTTGATCCAGTTCGACGCCGCCGCCAACCCTGGCAACTCCGGCGGCCCGCTGGTGACGATGGACGGCGCGGTGGTCGGCATCGTCACTGCGATCCTCAACCCGAGCCGTCAACGCGTCTTCATCGGTATCGGCTTTGCCATGCCGATCGAGAATGCCGCCGCCCTTGCCGGCATGCCGCCGTTCTGAGACGCGCCCGTCCATTTCTTCGACCCGCGAGCATTGATGACCGACACCTCCACCGTTTCGAGCGAAGCTTCCACGCTGATGGAGCGCGTGCTCTATGAAGTCAAGCGAGTCGTCGTCGGCCAGGACCGGTTCCTCGAGCGCGTGATGGTGGCGATGCTCGCGCAAGGCCACCTGCTCGTCGAAGGCGTTCCCGGCCTGGCCAAGACGCTGACGGTGAAGACCCTGGCGCAGACCTTGCGCGGCACCTTCAAGCGCATCCAGTTCACGCCGGACCTGGTGCCTGCCGACCTGGTCGGCACGCGCATCTTCAACCCGCGCACGGGCGAGTTCTCGACATCCCTGGGCCCCGTCTTCACGCATCTGCTGCTGGCCGACGAGATCAACCGCGCGCCGGCCAAGGTGCAAAGCGCCCTGCTCGAAGTGATGCAGGAGCGCCAGGTGACGATCGCCGGCGAGACGCACAAGGTGCCCGAGCCCTTCCTCGTCATGGCGACGCAGAACCCGATCGAGACCGAGGGCACCTATCCGCTGCCCGAGGCGCAGGTCGACCGCTTCATGATGAAGGTGCTGGTCGACTACCCGACCGAAGACGAGGAGTTCGTGATCGTGCAGCGCGTCACGGGACCGCCGGTGACGATGACGCCCATCGCCAGCATGGGCCAGCTCGCAGAGTTGCAGCAGGAGTGCCGCAAGGTCTACGTCGATCCGTCGCTGATCCAGTACGCCGTCAAGCTCGTCAGCGCGACGCGCCGGCCGGAACGCTACGGCCTCACCGACATCGCCAAGTACCTCAGCTTCGGCGCCAGTCCACGGGCCACGATCGGCCTCATCGAAGGCGCGCGGGCGCTCGCCTTCATGCGCGGCCGCTCCTACGCGCTGCCCGAGGACATGACCGGGCTTGTCGCCGACGTGCTGCGCCACCGCCTCGTCTTGTCGTACGAGGCGCTCGCCGAAGGCCTCGACGCCGACGCCATTGTCGACAAGGTGATGCGCCGCATCCCGGTGCCCGACAAGCCTCTGCAAACCGAGGCCGGCCATGGCCGCAGCTGACGAGCCGGGCGAGAACGCCGAAGCGCTGTTGAAGCGCCTCGAGTGGACCGTGCTGCGCAGGCTCGACGGCCTGCTCCAGGGCGACCACCGCACGCTGATGCGCGGCGCCGGCCTCGATCTCGCCGACCTGCGCGAGTACCAGCACCACGACGACGTTCGACACATCGACTGGAACGTCACGGCGCGCCTGCAGCAGCCCTATGTGCGCCAATTCACCGAAGACCGCGAGCTTTCGGCCTGGTTCCTGGTCGACCTGTCGGCCAGCGTCGACTTTGGCTCGGATCGCTTCACGAAGCGGCGGATCGGCCGCGAGTTCGTCGCCGTGCTGGCGCGCCTGCTGACGAGGCACGGCAACCGCGTCGGCGCCCTGCTCTACGGCACCGAGGTCGACACCGTGCTGCCGGCGCGCGGCGGCCGCACCCACCTGCTCCAGCTCCTGCAGCGGATGGCAGCGCGGCCGGCCGAGGCGGCGGCCGGCTCGACCGACCTGCGCGCCTTGCTCGCCTCGGCGCAACGCAACATCAAGCGGCGCTCGACGATCTTCGTGGTCTCCGATTTCATCAGCCCGCCCGGTTGGGAAAAGGCGCTCGGCCAGTTGACGCAGCGGCACGAGGTGACCGCCGTGCGCCTGTTCGACCCGCTCGAGATGGACCTGCCCGACCTCGGCCTGGTGACGATGAAAGACGCTGAGACCGGCGAGCAGCTTGTCGTCGATACGCACAACGCCGGCTTTCGCAAGCGCTTCAAGGCGGCCGCCGAGCGGCGCGAGACCGAGCTGCGCCAGGCGCTCGCCCGCGCCGGCGTCGACACGCTCGAGCTCGCCACCGACGACGATCTCGTCGAATCGATCCTGCGCTTCGCCGACCTGAAGAAGCAGCGCAGCCGCCTCGCCAACTGGAGCGGCCGGCGCTTCGGCGAGGCCTCGCACCTGCGGCCGGCGGCGTGAGGGCGACATGAGCGGCGCGCACCCCTTCATGACGTTCCTCTGGCCCAACATGCTGTGGGCGATGCTCGCCGTGCCGGTGCTCGTCGCGCTGTACCTGCTGCTCATCACGCGGCGCAAGAAGTCGACGCTGCGCTACGCCAACCTCGGCCTCGTCAAGGAAGCGCTCGGTCGCGGCGGCGCCTGGCGACGCCATGTGCCGCCGGTGCTGATGCTCGTCGCGATCAGCGCCCTGCTTTTCGCCGCGTCGCGGCCGGCCGCTCTCATCACCTTGCCGTCGGCGCAGGAGACGATCGTGCTGGCGATGGATGTCTCGGGCAGCATGCGCGCCGGCGACGTGCTGCCGAGCCGCCTCGTCGCCTCGCAGGAAGCAGCGAAGAGCTTCGTCGCCGAGCTGCCGCGAAACGTCAAGGTCGCCGTCGTCGCGTTCGCCGGCACCGCCGCCGTGGTGCAGGCGCCGACGCTCTCGCGCGACGACGTCAACGCGGCGATCGACCGGTTCCAGTTGCAGCGCGGCACCGCCATCGGCAGCGGCATCGTGCTATCGCTGGCGACGATTTTCCCGGACGCCGGCATCGACCTCTCGCAGATCACCGGCGAGCGGGAAATGCCGCCCGGCCCGAACGACAAGGTGCGACCCGATTTCAAGCCGATCCCGCCCGGTTCGTACGCCTCTGCGGCGATCATCCTGCTGACCGACGGCCAGCGCACCACCGGCCCCGATTCGCTCGAGGCGGCGAAGATGGCGGCCGATCGCGGCGTGCGCATCTACACCGTCGGCATCGGCACCAAGGAAGGCGAGACGATCGGCTTCGACGGCTGGTCGATGCGCGTTCGCCTCGACGAGGACACCTTGAAGGCCATCTCCAACATGACGCGGGCCGACTACTTCTACGCCGGCACGGCGCAGGACCTGAAAAAAGTTTACCAGGGGCTCAGCACGCGCCTCATCGTCGAGAAGAAGGAGACCGAATTCAGCGGCCTGCTCGCGTTGATCGGGGCGGCGATCGTCGTGCTGGCGGCAGGCCTGTCGGTCTGGTGGTTCGGCCGCATTGCCTGAGAATCGAGCGGGCGGCGGCATACATTTCGCAACGTCGTTGACGCGGTAGAAACGATCGCGCCCTTCAGCGTCGGCGCAGGGACGCCGATGCAGAAGCAGTACCGGCTTCGATCACGACATTTCTCGTCGCACGAACCAGGCTGGTCACATTGCAGGCTTCGGCGCGAAGCTTCACGAGGACAGAGACAGGTATCGACATGTGCACTTATCGTTTGTTCAAGTCGCCGGATGGCGACATCGTTCGCGTCAAGATGGGCTTTTCATGGCAGGCGTTCTTCGTCGGCTCGCTGAAGGCGATCGTTCGCCGTATCTGGCTGATCGTCGTCGGCGGCGGTCTTCTTTACCTGAGCTCGGCGTATTTCAACGGCGTGCCGGCGGCGAGCTCGCGCACCGAGGCGCTGGTTCTGGTGCTGCTCGGTTTCTACGCCGTGTACATGCTGTTCTGCGGCGTCAACGGCAACCGCTGGCTGACCGATTCGCTGCGTCGCCGCGGCTTCACGATGGTGGGCGAAGAGCATCGCTGAAGAGACAGGCACCGGCCAAGCCTCGTCACAAAACGTCCATCACAAAACGTTGGCGCCGGCCACTCCTCGCAGCGCCCGATTGAAGCTGGCCGTGAATTCACAGCCAGCGGCGGCGTTCTTGGCCACGATCAGGGCGTCGGAAAATCCGGCTCGACCTCCGGCGCAGCTTTCGACCGCATGCTCGACGGCAGCGCGGCTCTCGAACGCATAGGCAGGCTCCGCGAGCATGGCGCGCAGCGCATTCAGGAGGGCGGCTTTGGGCTGCCTGTAGACAGCGCCGAGGGTCCAGACAGTCTCGGCCAGGACGACATCGGAGATCAGCACCGAGCCCGGTCTTTGCGCGTACGCGTCGAACAGCTTTTCGATGCTTGCCATTTGCCCCGCATCGTCGTTCAGGAGCAGGCGCAGCAGGACGTCGGTATCGATTCCGATCATTGGCCGGGACGCCGATGTTTGGCACGCAGGTGGGCGACGATCGCCGCGTCCGTCTCTCGCACCGACAAGGGCCGCGCGAGCAGCGATTTCAACAGGCCTCGCACAGCGAGCGCGTCGGCGCGCTGGGGTTTGAGAATGAGATGGCCGGACTTCGATACTTCCACGGCGAAGCGCTGGCCCGATTTCAGGTCGAGGGCCTCGCGCGCCGCTTTCGGCACCGTCAACTGGCCTTTGCTGGTCAAAGTGGCGAGCATGAAATGTCCTTACATGAGAATAGTAAGGATTCTTGCAGAGAAAGGAAGTCTGCGAAGCCTTACCCGAAGCGACCCTGCAGGAACCAGCCGCTGCTTCCGGAGCCTGGGTTCTCGTTGCCTTCCTTGGGCAGGGATGGCAGCCGTTCGCGATAGATCCAGACCAGCGCACCTTCGGCGGTCTCGGCGATGAAATAGTCGCGCCCGGCCAGGCCGGCATCCCACCA
>JBDTIO010000103.1:0-2780 GCA_039936375.1 Caldimonas sp.
CCGGTCCTCTGCAGGGTGTCGCCTGGCACGCCCACGAAATGCTCTGGGGCTTCATCGCCACGATCGCGGTCGCCTTCTTGATGACGGCGGGCGCGAACTGGACCGGCATCAATCCGCTGAAGGGCAGGGCGCTCGGCGTCGCCTGCGCCTTCTGGCTGGTCGCCCGTATTGGCTTCCTCGCCGGCGCTGACGGCGCCTTCTGGGTCGCGGCGGCAGCCGAGCTCGGCTTCTTCGTCCTCGCTTCGGTCGCGATGATGCGCGCCGTGTATCGCGCCAGGAACGTTCGCAACTACGCCGTGCCCTGGCTGATCGTCGGGCTGGCCGCTGCCGACGTGTTGTATCTGCTCGCCGCACGCAGCGGTGACTACGCGCTTCTGATGCAGCGCCTCGACGTCGGGCTGCTGGTGATGGCACTGATCGCGCTGCTCATCACCCGCCGCGTGATTCCGTTCTTCGCGATGCGCGCGGTCGCCGGCCTGAAGCTGCCGATGCAAACCCGCACGGGTCAGGTCCAGCTCGGTGTCTGCGTTCTCGCGGTGATCTGCCTGCTCGCGGGACTGCGGCTGCCTGCCGCGATCGCCCTCGGCATTGCCGGCTCGTTGTCGCTCTTGCAGCTACTACGCTGGAGGCCGTACGCGGTCCGCGGAAATCCGTTGCTGTGGATCCTCTATGTCGGCTATGCCGGCCTGGGCGTCGGTCTGATCATGGCTGCATGTGCAGCCGCCGGTGCCAATCTGGCAGCGGCGTTGCCGGTACACATGATCGCGATGGCCGGCTTCTCGGTACTGATCATAGGCATGGTCACGCGCACCGCTCTCGGCCACCTCGGCCGGCCGCTCGCCACCGATCGCAGCATGCTCTCGAGCTACGTGCTGATGCTCGCGGCCGTGGTGTTGCGCCTGCTCGCGACCGCACCTTCGACCTTCAGCCAGGCGGCGCTGCATCTGGCGGCGGCGGCATGGATCGCCGCGCTCGCGCTCTACCTCTGGCGCTTCGCGCCGTTGCTCATCCGGCCGCGTTCATGACAACGCGAAGCGCCGATTGCTCGAACCGGGGTCTGCCATGCGCCTGACGACGATGACCGACTATTCCCTCCGTCTGCTGATGCACGTCGCGCAGCACCCGGAGCGCCTGTGCACGATCGCGGAGGTGGCGGCCGCGTACGGCATTTCCGAAGCGCATCTGATGAAGATCACACACAGGCTGAGCCTTGGCGGCTGGCTCGAGACGGTGCGTGGCAAGGGCGGCGGCATGCGCCTCGCGGCCGCGCCTGCCGACATCAACCTCGGCGCCGTCGTGCGAAGCATGGAGTCCGACTTCATCCTCGTCGATTGCCTTGGCAGCGAATCCACATGCGAACTGGCCGGGCGTTGCCGGTTGACGAGCATCGTCAGCGGAGCTCTTGCGAGCTTCATGCAGCACCTGGACGAGCACACCCTCGCCGACCTGCTGCCGGCCACCGCGAAAGGCCGGCTGGGATCGAAGCCGGAGACTCGGCCTGTGAGCCTCGGCAAGCGAATCACCGCAATTCCGCCACGGTCACCGCTACGCAAAGGAATCCAGTCATGACCATCACCCTGACCGCAGCCGCTGCCGAGCAGATCAGCAGCCAGATCGCCAAGCGAGGCAAAGGCCTGGGCCTGCGGATTGGCGTGAGGAACGTCGGCTGCTCCGGCTTTGCCTACACCTACGAGCTCGTCGATGACCTGGATGCCGACGACCATCTATTCGAGAGCCATGGCGCAAAACTGGCGGTCGACTCGAAGAGTCTCGCCTTCATCGACGGCTCCTGCCTCGACTTCGTCAGCGAAGGGATGAACAAGACCTTCAAGGTCGACAACCCGAATGTCGACAGCACTTGTGGCTGCGGCGAGAGCTTCAATCTGAAGGCCGGCCCGGCCCAGGGAACCCGCGCATGAGCGCTCTGCTGCAAAGCCTCGTCAACCAGCCGTACAAACATGGCTTCGTCACCGACATCGAATCGGATGTCGCGGCCAAAGGCCTGAACGAAGACACGATCCGGCTGATCTCCGCGAAGAAGCGCGAGCCCGAATGGCTGCTCGAGTTTCGTCTCAAGGCCTTTCGCCACTGGTTGACGATGACGCCGCCCGCGTGGGCCAACGTCAGGTATCCGAAGATCGATTTCCAGGCCATCAGCTACTACTCGGCCCCTCGGCCCAAACCGAAGCTCGCCAGCATGGACGAGGTCGATCCCGAGCTGCTGCGCACCTTCGAGAAGCTCGGCGTGCCGATGCACGAGCGCGCCACGTTGGCCAACGTCGCTGTTGACGTGATCTTCGACAGCGTCTCGGTCGCAACCACCTACAAGGCCAGGCTCGCCGAGGTCGGCATCATCTTCGGCTCGATCTCGGAGGCCGTACAAAGCCACCCGGAACTGGTGCGCAAATACCTCGGCACGGTGGTGCCGAGCGGCGACAACTACTACGCGGCGCTCAATTCGGCGGTCTTCACCGACGGCTCGTTCTGCTTCATCCCGAAGGGCGTGAAATGCCCGATGGAGCTGTCGACCTACTTTCGCATCAACACCGAAGAGACCGGGCAGTTCGAGCGGACGCTGATCATCGCTGAGGAGGGCGCATCGGTTTCCTATCTGGAAGGCTGCACTGCGCCGAAATTCGACACCAACCAACTGCACGCCGCGGTCGTCGAGCTGGTCGCTCTCGACAACGCCGACATCAAGTACTCGACGGTGCAGAACTGGTACGCGGGCGACGAGAACGGCCTGGGCGGCATCTACAACTTCGTCACCAAGCGCGGCA
>JBDTIO010000104.1:0-7013 GCA_039936375.1 Caldimonas sp.
CGACCGCAGCCGCCCGCTTTGGGAGTTCTACGTCATCGAAGGTCTCGCCGACGGCCGCATCGGCTTCTATGGCAAGGTCCATCACGCCGCGGTCGACGGCCAGGCCGGCGTGGCGATGGCGACCAGCATGTTCGACCTGACGCCCGAGCCGCGCGCCGTCAAGCCGCCGCGCGAGGCGCGCGCCAATACCTACCAGCTCGGTGTCGCCGAGTTGCTCGCGGCCGCCTTGCAGAACCAGTTTCAGCAGCTCGTGCAGAGCGTGAAACTGCTGCCGACGCTGGCGACGACGCTGCTCGGCGCGGCGCGCGAAGCGCTCGCGACGCGGCGCAGCGAGAGCGAAGAGGACCGGGCGACGCGCCAGGCCGAGAAGGCCGGCTCGCTCTTCAAGCTCGCGCCGCCGACGCCGTTCAATCACACGATCACGAACCAGCGCGCCTTCGCCGCCGTGTCGCTGCCGCTCGCCGAGGTGAAGGCGATCGGCAAGACGGTCGGCGCCTCGATCAACGACGTCGTGCTCTGGCTCTGCAGCACGGCGCTGCGCTCGTACCTGAAGGATGGCCACGAGCTGCCCGACAAGTCGCTGGTCGCCGGCGTGCCGATCTCGCTGCGCCAGGAAGGCGATACCACCGCCAACAACCAGGTTGCCGGCACGCTGATCGATCTGGGCACCGAGATCGCCGACCCGGCCGAGCGGCTGAAGGCGATCAAGCGCGGCACGGCGGCGATGAAGAAGCAGATGAGCACCTTCCGCCGCGTCATCCCGACCGACTTTCCTTCGCTCGGCTCGCCTTGGCTGATCAGTGGCCTCGCTTCGCTCTACGGGCGCTCGCGCATCGCCGACTGGCTGCGTCTGGCCAACGTCACGATCTCCAACGTGCCCGGCTCGCGCGTGCCCGTCTATCTCGTCGGCGCGCGCATGACCGACTACTACCCGCTCTCGATCGTCGTCCACGGCGTCGCGCTCAACATCACCGTGCAGAGCCATGTCGACCAGCTCTGCTTCGGCCTGATCGCCTGCCGTCGCGCCGTGCCCGACGTGCACGAGATCGGCCGCCAACTGCAGGGCGCGATGGCGACGCTGCGAACGCTCGTCGCCGCGGCTCCGACCCTGGCCGCCCCGGCGACGGAGGCGGCGAACGCAGTTGTGCCCGAGCGCGTCGCCGCGGCCAAGGAGGGGGCGACGAAGCGCAAGCGCGCGGCACGTTCGCCGCGTCTGCGCGTCGTCCCGAAGGCACACGCCGCGGCGCCGGTTGCCAAGCGCAAGCCGCGCCGCACCGCCGCGTCGCGTTGAGGCCGCCATGAAGCTCGCCGCCGAACTCCTGGTCGCCCTCGTTGCGCTGCTGCACGTCTGGTTCCTCGTCCTCGAGATGTTCCTGTGGGACAAGCCGCTCGGCCTGAAGACTTTTCGCCAGACGCCGGAGGCGGCCGCGGCGACGAAGGTACTTGCCGCCAACCAGGGGCTCTACAACGGCTTTCTCGCCGCCGGCCTGATCTGGGGCCTCTGCCTCGGCGACGCCGGCTACGGCGTCAAGCTTTTCTTCCTCGGCTGCGTCGTCGTCGCCGGTGCGTTCGGCGCCGCGACCGTGGGCAAGAAGATCCTCTTCGTGCAGGCGCTGCCGGCAGCGATCGCGATGGCGCTCGTTCTCGCCGCGTGATCTCGCTGGGCTGATCAGAGATCGTCTTCGGGAGCGAAGGGCTCGAGCAGGTACATCTTGAGTCGGATCAGCGTGATGCGCGCGTCGAAGGAGAAGTCGCCGGTGGGCAGCAGCCGAAACCGGACTCGCCGGGCCCGGATCCGGCGAGACTCGCGGCCGCCAGATCGCCGAGCGGTGTCTGCCGGGTGTCGACAAAAGCGCTGCTCGCGTCACGGGCCGGCATCGGCGGCAGGCTCGCGCAGCCGCCGAGGCAGACCGCGACGAGCAGGACGAACAGACGGAGCCGCGAATCGGAAAACAGGAAAGCCCGTCCAGGCGGGGCCGGTTCGGGCTGGCGCCGCCGGGATTATCCGGGGCGGGGCGAACGCGAAGCTAGGGCGAACTCGCCGCGGCGCGCGCCGGCTGCAGCGCGGCGTCGGCGCCACCGAGAACGATTTTCCCTGGCGTCGGAACGGCGTCGCTGTTCCCGAGGCTGCTTGCGGCGTCGAGTCGCAGCAACCTCGCCAGCAGCCATGCCGTGCCGGCAAAACCAGCCACGGCGACGATGGCGAGGGCGAGCAGGACGATGCCATCGGGCCATGCCGGCGTGGCGGCAGAGAAGCCGATGGCGGCAAAGAGTGCCACCGCGGCGGCGACACCCCGGACGCGGGACGAAAGGGCCTGACTCAGCGCCAAGCCGTAGGCGATCAGCGCCGCGAAGAGCAGGACGAGTTGGACAAAGCCGATCGACTCTAGGCTTCCAAGGACACTGTTGCTGGGAGACACGTCAGCCCTTCGCGCTTGCGCCGGCAGACCGAAGTGCGGGGCGAGCCGACGACATATTCAATCGCTTTGCTCGGGGTCGCGACGTCGGCTGGGATCGATTCCCTCCGTAGGACGCGCGCTCATCCGGCGAGGCCTGTCGCGATCAATATTCGATCCGACCGCGACCGCAGCGCTTGGCCCGGTACAGCGCGGCGTCGGCGATCTCGACGAGAAAGCCGCATTCGACGCCAGCGGACGCTGCCTGGCTGGCCACCCCGATCGAGATCGTCAGCCAGGCCGATGTCGCCGAAGCGCGGTGCTCGATCTTGGCGTCGGCGATGATCTGCCCGCAGCGCTCGGCGGCGCGGCGAGCCTCGTCGAGATCAGCACCCGGCATGAGCAGCGCGAATTCCTCGCCACCGTAGCGCGCGACCAGCTCGCCGCCCCGGCGTACCGCTTCGCCGACCATCCGCGCGACTTGGCGCAGGCAGGTGTCGCCGGCCGGATGGCCGTAGTGGTCGTTGTATTCCTTGAAGTGATCGATGTCGATCATCAACAGGCCGACCAACTCGCCGCGTCGTGCCGCCCGCGCCCACTCCGTCTTGAGGGTCTGGTCGAACAGGCGCCGGTTGCCGACGTCGGTCAACGCATCGGTCGTCGACAGCCTCGTCAGCTGCTCGTTGAGGCGATGCATCTCGAGTGCGATCGTCTTCTTCTCGGTGATGTCTTGGAACGCACCCAGCAGACGCACCGGCTTGCCATCCTCGATGACGGCGAGCCCTTGTGCGCGCACCCAGCGCGCGTTGCCCTTGGCGGTGATGAACGGCAGCTCCAGGTCGTACGGAGTGCCCTCTCCGGCAGCGCTTTCGATGGCAGCGCGAATCACCGGCTGTGCCTGGGGCGCGTAGAAGTCGACGGCATCCTCGAGGCTCGGCATCGTCCCGGGCTCGAGCTCGTGGATGCGGTAGACCTGCTCGGTCCACTCGACTTGCATCGTCGCCAGATCGAGCTCCCAGCCGCCGATGTGGGCGAGCTCGCCGGTGCGGCGCAGCATCTCGGCGGTGCGCTCGAGTTCGGCTTCGGCGCCCTTTCGGCGCGACAAATCCATGTGCGTGCCGGCCATGCGCACGGCGATGCCGAACTCGTCGCGCTCGACCACCTTGCCGCGACTCAGCAGCCAGATCCAGCGGCCGCTCTTGTGGCGGACCCGGAATTCGCATTCGTAGGCCGAAGTTTCGCCGCGGAAATGCGCTTCGATCGCGGCGAGCATGCGCCCGATATCGGTCGGGTGGACGATCTGTCGCCAGTCTTCGCCGAGTTCGCCGATCTCGCCTGGCGAGTAGCCGAGCTGGTCGCGCGTCAGGTGGTTGTGATTGAAGCGGTCGTCGTGCAGGTCCCAGTCCCACAAACCGAGTTCGGCGCCCTGCAGCGCCAGCTCCAGCTGCTCGGCGCTGCGCCGCTGCTCGCGCGCGGCGCCCGCCTGGAGCCGGGCGAAGGCCTTGCGTCGCCATTGGCCGCGATGCAGACCGAAAGCGGCGGCGGTGCAGAGCAGCGCGAAGAAGACTCCGTATTCGAAGGTCTGCTGTTGCCAGGCGCGAAAGACATCGGGCAGGGCGCGACTGACCGCTGTGACGAGCGGCTTGTCCATGTGCAAGTCGGGCGGGGACAGGTAGCGAAGCGCCGTCATGCGCGACTCGCCCGAGCCGCCTATGGCGCCGATCACGACCGGCGTCGCCAGCGGCTCGCGCGGCGCGGCGGCGAGCGCCGCCGTGGCTGCCTGCCAGTCGGAATCGACGCGGTCGGCGTCGCGCGGCATCGTCACGAAGACCTTGCCGTCGCTGTGTCCGAGCGAGACCCACATGTCGGGCGCGTAGAGCACCGAACGCATCAGCACCTCGAAATACTCGGGCTCGAGTGCAGCTGCGGCGACGCCCTCGAAGTTGCCGTTCGGGCTGATGATCGCCCGGGCGAAGACGACGGTGAAGTTGCCTAGCGACGTGCGGTAGGGCGTGGCGACGTGGAGCGTCTCCGGATCGCGATTCGCCTTGGCGACGCGATAGAAATCGCGCTCGCTGAAGTCGCGGCCGAGCAGCGTGTCGACGCTGGTCGCCGCGACGTTGCCCTCGGCGTCGAGCAGCACCATCGAGCGCACGCCCGGGATCGCATCGCTCAGCGCCTTCAGGCGAGGTGACATCAGCGACGAGACACTGTAGGCCGGCGTGCCGAGGAAGTCGTCGCGCACGCTGGCCAGGGCGCGGTTGATGCCATCGAGCTGCTGGCCGACGTTGTCGTCGACGACGCGGGCCTGCACTTGCAGCCGGTCGCGTTCGGTCGCGTCGACTGTCTGGCGCGTCTTGATGAGGCCGTAGCTGATCATGGCGCCGAGGATGGCCAGCCCGATCACCAGGGCGATCCATTCGGTGGCGAAGGTCGAGGCCAGGGCCAGTCGCGACGACAACGGCCTCGCCTTCGCCGCGGCCCGCGCCGCGCCGAGCACGCTCTGGCGTTCCATGGCGACGCTCGACGCGCTCGTCATGGCTCGAGCCGTCGCGCAAGCATTCCGGCCGTTCGCAAAACGCAGGACATGCGAGGGTCTTCGGCGGGCCGGCTCCGAAATGAAGGCTTCCGCCGGGCCGAATGCACACTGCAGCGCCGACTTTTTGCAGGCTCGGGCTGGATGGAACTACAGTCCGTCGCGAACTCGCCGTTTCGCAGCTTCGATGCCTTCATTCGCCACGACCACTCCGAGAGGGGCGGACGCCACCATTTTTCGCCGCCTCAACGAAGCGCAGCGCAGCGCGGTCGCGCATGGCATCGACGCCGGCCCGCTGCTGGTGGTCGCCGGCGCGGGATCGGGCAAGACGACGACACTCGCGGCGCGCGTCGTCCGTCTCGTCCTCGACGGCGCCGACCCGGCGCGGCTGCTGCTGCTGACCTTCTCGCGCCGCGCCGCAGCGGAGATGGAGAGTCGCGTCGCTCGCGCCTTGCACGAGGCGCTCGGCTTGCCCACGCCGCGCGGCGCGGCACGGTTGGCCTGGTGTGGCACCTTCCACAGCATCGGCGCGCGGCTGTTGCGCACGCATTCGGCCGGCGTGGGGGTGGACCCGTCCTTCACGGTCGACGACCGGGGCGACTCCGAAGACCTGCTTCACGTGCTGCGGCAGCGGCTCGGCCTGGCCGATGCGAAGCGGCGCTTCCCGCAACGCTCGACCTGCCTGGCGATCTATTCGCGCGTCGTCAACGCGCAAAAGACCCTGGCCGATGTGCTGGCCGAGACCTGGCCCTGGTGCCTGCCCTGGCAGGAGGAGCTGAAGCGCTTGTTCGCCACCTACGTTGCCGAAAAGCAGAGGCAGCGCGTGCTCGATTTCGACGACCTGCTGCTCTGGTGGGCCGAAGCGCTGCGCGAACCGTCGCTGGCTGCTCGCATGGCGGGCGGCTTCGATCATGTGCTGGTCGATGAGTACCAGGACACGAACCGCCTGCAGGCGGAGATCCTGTTCGCTCTTTGCCCGACAGGTCGGGGCCTGACCGTGGTCGGCGACGACGCGCAGGCCATCTATTCGTTTCGCGCCGCCGATGTGCGCAACATCCTCGATTTCGCCGGTCGCTTCGAGCCGCCGGCGCGAGTCGTCACGCTGGAGCGCAACTATCGCTCGACGGTGCCGTTGCTCGAAGCATCGAATGCAGTGATCGCCCAGGCGAGCGAGCGCCACGCGAAGACGATGTGGAGCGACGCTGCATCGTCCGAGCGGCCGGCGCTCGTCTGGGTCGCCGGCGAAAGCGAACAGGCGATGTGGGTCGCCGAACGCGTGCTGGAGTTGCGCGAAACCGGGCTGACCCTGAAGAGCCAGGCCGTGCTTTTTCGTGCTGCGCAGCACAGCAGCGCACTCGAGCTGGAGCTGGCGCGCCGGGGCATTCCGTTCGTCAAGTACGGCGGCCTCAAGTTTCTCGATGCCGCGCATGTCAAGGACGTGCTGGCGGTGCTGCGATTTGCCACCAATCCGCGCGGCGAGCGAGCCGGCCTGCGCGCCTTGCAATTGGTGGCGGGAATCGGCCCGGCCCGGGCTGCCACCTTGATGACGCGCCTGGTCGGCTCGGCCGATCCGGCCGCGGCGCTGGCCGCCTTCACGCCGACGCCGGCGGCTGCCTCCTCGTGGGCCGAATTCGCGGCCTTGTTTGCAACGCTGCGTCGAGTCGGATCGTCCTGGCCGAACGAGCTTGCCGATGTCGAGCGCTGGTACCGGCCGCAACTCGATCGCCTGCACGAAGACGCCGAACCTCGCGCCGCAGATATCGCCCATCTGGTCCGACTGGCTGCCGGCTATCCATCGCGAGAGCGCTTCCTGACCGAGCTCGCGCTGGACCCGCCGGCCGCGACGAGCGACGAGTCCGGTCCTTGCGGCCACGACGAGGACTACCTGATCCTGTCCACCATTCACTCGGCGAAAGGCCAGGAATGGAGCGCCGTGTCGGTCTTGAACGTCGTCGACGGTTGCCTGCCTTCGGACATGGCCACCGGCAGCACCGCCGAGATCGACGAGGAGCGGCGCCTTCTCTATGTCGCGATGACGCGCGCCCGTCATCATCTCCATCTGCTGGTGCCCCAGCGCTTCT
>JBDTIO010000105.1:0-8793 GCA_039936375.1 Caldimonas sp.
GTGACGCCAACCTCGTGGATGATGTTGGCAAGCTCGATCTGCGTCTCTTCGCGAAGCTTGCGGTCCAGGGCACCGAGCGGCTCGTCGAGGAGCAAGAGCTGCGGCTTCTTGGCGAGGCTGCGGGCCAGGGCCACGCGTTGTTGCTGGCCGCCCGAAAGCTGGTGCGGCTTCCTCTTTCCATAGCCGCCGAGCTGCACCAGCTTCAGCATCGTCTCGACGCGCGATTCGATCTCCGCCCTGGGAAGGCCGTCGCGCTTCAGGCCGAACGCGATGTTGTCGAAGGCAGAGAGATGCGGGAACAGCGCATAGCTCTGGAACATCATGTTCATCGGCCGCTCGTACGGCGGCAGGCCGGCGAGATCACAGCCGTCGAGCGTGATCGATCCGGAGGTCGGTGTTTCGAACCCCGCGAGCATGCGCAGCAAGGTGGTCTTGCCGCAGCCGGATGAGCCGAGGAGGGCGAAGACCTCGCCTTTGCCAATGTCGATCGAGACGTTGTCGACGGCACGGTGACCATCGAAATCCTTGACGACGTGGCTGATCTGCAGGAAGGCCGGGGCGCTCATCGCAAAGGTTTGTCTGAGCCCGGGCGAGCGGGCAAACCGGCGATTGTCCGATACCTTCTGCCGTCGCGAGCGGCGGCCGCAGCAACGTTGAGGCCAGGGCCGCGCAGTGGCGGCCCTTGCGATTCAGGCGACGGTCTTGAGGACGTCGGCGATGGTGCTGATCGCCTGGTCGATATGCGCGTCTTCGACGATGAGCGGTGGCGACAGGGCAATGATGTCGCCGGTCGTCCGGATCAGCACGCCGCGTTCGAAGCACGTCTTGAAGACGTCGAAGCCTCGCTTGCCGGGTGCGCCCGGAATCGACTCGAGCTCGATCGCACCGACCAGGCCGATGTTGCGCACGTCGATGACGTGCGGCGATTCGTCGAGCGAGTGAACGGCGTGCTCGAAGCTGGGTGCCATCTTCGCGCCGCGCGTAAGCAAGCCCTCGTCGGCATAGGTCTCGAGCGTGCCGAGCGCCGCGGCGCAGTCCAGCGGATGCGCCGAATAGGTGTAGCCGTGCGGGAATTCGACGGCGTACTCGGGGCCTTGCATGAAGATGTCGTGGATGGCGCGCTTGGCGAACACCGCGCCCATCGGCACGCAGCCGTTGCTGATGCCTTTGGCCACCGTCATCAGGTCGGGCGTCACGCCGAAGAAAGTGGCGGCGAAGGGCGCGCCGAGGCGGCCGAAACCGGTAATGACCTCGTCGAAGATCAGCAGGATGCCGTGCTTGTCGCAGATTGCGCGCAGCCGCTCCAGGTAGCCCTTGGGCGGGATCAGCACGCCCGTGGAGCCGGCGATCGGCTCGACGATCACTGCGGCGATCGTCGATGCGTCGTGCAGGGCGACGATGCGCTCGAGATCGTCGGCGAGATCGGCACCATGCTCGGGCACGCCCCGAGCGAATGCGTTCTTCTTCAGGTCGTGCGTGTGGCGCATGTGATCGACACCACCGACCATCGTGCCGAAGCTCTTGCGATTGCCGGCGATGCCGCCCACCGAGATGCCACCGAAATTCACGCCGTGATAGCCACGCTCACGTCCGATCAACCGGGTACGCTGGCCTTCGCCGAGGGCGCGGTGGTAAGCGATCGCCATCTTCAGCGCGGTGTCGACCGACTCCGAACCCGAGTTCGTGAAGAAGACCTTGTCGAGCCCCGATGGGGCCAAGGCGACGAGCTTCGTCGCCAGCTCGAACGACTTCGGATGCGCCATATTGAATGGCGGCGCGAAGTCCATCTCCTCGGCTTGCTGGGCGATGGCGCGAACGATCTTCGGCCGTGAGTGGCCGGCATTGACGCACCAGAGGCCGGCCACGGCATCGAGAATCTGGCGCCCCTCCGGCGTCCAGTAGTGCATGTCCTTGGCCTTGGCCAACAGGCGAGGCGCGCTCTTGAACTGGCGGCTCGCCGTGAACGGCATCCAGAAGGCGTCGAGGTCGATGTTGCCTGCGGCGGCGGTAGGTGCCGATATGGGCGCGGCAGCGGGGTTGGGATCCTTGTGCATACGGACTCCTGAAGGGGCGCCGGGTTCGCGCGGCGCATCGTCGAGTCTAGAAGAACTTCGCCGACCCCAGACTTTCACATCGAAAAATGGCCATGCCATGATGCGAAAATAGCTTGTGGTGCAGTGCCGCAAAATTTCTCATGGTGAAGAATCAATTCTCATATCGCGGGACATGATGCATAAGCTATTGTTTTATAGACTATTTTTAGATTCCGCAAAAATGACAAACCTGCGACCTCGTAGGACGCGTTGGCTTAGTCTGACGTAGCCAGACCGAACCAATGCAGGACCTCACAGGAGAATTTGGATGCAGAACAGCCGCGAACAGCAAGTGGATGCCTTGGCCATCGAATGGGCCGCAAACCCGCGTTGGAAAGGCATCCAGCGGACTTACAGCGCGGCCGATGTCGTTCGCCTGCGCGGTTCCGTGCCGATCGAGCACACGCTGGCTCGGCGCGGCGCCGAAAAGCTGTGGACACTCGTCAATACCGAGCCTTTCGTCAATGCGCTGGGGGCGCTGACCGGCAACCAGGCGATGCAGCAGGTCAAGGCTGGCCTGAAGGCGATCTACCTGTCGGGCTGGCAAGTCGCGGGCGACGCCAATATCGCCGGCGAGATGTACCCCGACCAATCACTCTATCCGGCGAACTCGGTACCGATGGTCGTCAAGCGCATCAACAACACCTTCATGCGCGCCGATCAGATCCAGTGGTCGGAAGGCAAGAACGAGATCGACTATTTCGCGCCGATCGTTGCCGACGCCGAGGCCGGTTTCGGCGGCGTCCTCAATGCCTTCGAATTGATGAAGTCGATGATCGAAGCCGGTGCCGCCGGCGTTCACTTCGAAGACCAGCTGGCCTCGGTCAAGAAGTGCGGCCACATGGGCGGCAAGGTGCTGGTGCCGACACGCGAGGCCACCGCCAAGCTGACGGCGGCGCGGCTCGCCGCCGACGTCATGGGCACGCCGACCCTCGTCATCGCCCGCACCGACGCCGAAGCCGCCGACCTGGTGACAAGCGACATCGACGACAACGACAAGCCCTTCCTCACCGGCGAGCGCACGATCGAAGGGTTCTACCGCACCCGCCCGGGCCTCGAACAGGCGGTATCGCGGGGCCTGGCCTACTGCGAATTCGCCGACATGGTCTGGTGCGAAACCGGCAAGCCCGATCTGGCTTACGCTAAAACCTTCGCCGAAGCGATCCACCGCAAGTTTCCCGGCAAGCTGCTTGCCTACAACTGTTCGCCGAGCTTCAACTGGAAGAAGAACCTCGACGACGCGACGATCGCCAAGTTCCAGCGCGAGCTGGGCGCCATGGGCTACAAGTTCCAGTTCATCACCCTGGCCGGCTTCCATAGCCTCAACTACTCGATGTTCCATCTTGCACATGGCTACGCGAGGAACAGCATGAGCGCTTTTGTCGAGTTGCAGGAAGCGGAGTTCGCCGCCGCGGACAAGGGCTTTACTGCGGTCAAGCATCAGCGCGAAGTCGGAACCGGCTATTTCGACGTCGTGACGACGACAATCGAGCGCGACGCTTCGACCGCCGCGTTGAAAGGCTCGACCGAGGACGAGCAGTTCTTCGACCGCAAGCACGCCTGATCCCGACCCGGCGGCCGCGGGGCGCCGGAGGCGCAGGACTCTGTCTTGCTAGAGCCCGACGGCATTTCGCGTCGGGCTTTTCGTTTTTGTGTTGACTCGAATCCCTGGTTGCCATGTTGCTGTTTTCCCCGCGAGCCTTGTTTCTGCGAATCGTCGCGACCGTACTTTGTGTCGCGGCCGTGCCCGCGGCCATGGGCTTCGGATTCGACGATGTCGCGAGCCGGGCCAGGAAACTCGCCGCCCAGGCCTATAAGGCCCCCGAAAACCGGATGCCCGCGGCACTGCGCGATCTCGACTACGACCAGTACCGTGACATCCGCTATCGGCCCGACAAGGCGCTCTGGCGCACCGAGAAGCTGCCCTTCGAGGTCATGTTCTTCCATCAGGGGCGGGCCGTGCCGGAACCGGTGCGGATCAACATCGTCGAGCCGCACGGGGAACACGTCCTGCCTTTCGATCCGTCCCTCTTCGACTACGGCCGCAACAAGATCGATCCGGCGAGCCTTCGCGATGCCGGCTTCAACGGCTTTCGCATTCACTACGCATTGAACCGGCCGAACTACAAGGACGAAGTACTCGTCTTTCAGGGCGCGAGCTACTTTCGCGCCCTCGGCAAGGGCCAGGGTTACGGCCTGTCGGCGCGTGGCCTGGCCGTCGATACGGCGGCGCCCGAGGGTGAGGAGTTTCCCCGCTTCGTGGAATTCTGGATCGAGAGGCCGAAGGCTTTGGCCACTTCTCTCGTGATCTACGCGCTGCTCGATTCCAAGCGGGTCGCCGGTGCCTATCGCTTCGTCGTCACCCCGGGTGCCGAGACGACGATGCAGGTGACGGCTCGACTCTATCTCCGCGAACGCATCGCCAAGCTCGGCCTGGCGCCCCTCACCAGCATGTTCGCGTTCGGCGAGAACCAGCCCGGCCACGACGACTATCGCCCCGAAGTGCATGACTCCGACGGCTTGTCGATGGAAAGCGCCGAAGGCGAATGGATCTGGCGGCCTCTGGTCAATCCGAAGCGGCTGCTCGTCACGTCTTTCGCGATGACGAATCCACGGGGATTCGGTCTCCTCCAGCGAGACCGCGCGCCGGCTGACTACGAGGATCCCGAAGCCCAGTACGAGCGACGGCCCAGTGCCTGGATCGAACCGATCGGCCCGTGGGGCGGCGGTCGCGTCGAGCTGGTGCAGATCCCGTCACCCGACGAGACCAACGACAACATCGTCGTTTATTGGGTGCCGGCCATCGCCCCGCAGCCCGGCCGGGCATTCGATTTCGCTTACCGTATACGCTGGCAGATGACAGCGATGGCGCCTGCCGGCAAAGGCTGGGTGGTACAGACGAGGCGGGGCCGCGGCTTTACCAAGCGGCCCGACGGCGATATCAATTTCGTCGTCGATTTCGACGGGCCGCCGCTGCGCGGTTTGGCGCCCGAAGCAGAGCTCGAGCCGGTCGTCTGGGCCGACGCCAACGCCGAGATCCACGAGCGAAATCTTTTTCGCAACCGGGTCAGCGGCGCCTGGCGAATGACAGTGCGCTTCAAGCGACTGGATCCGTCCAAGCCGGTCGAGCTTCGGGCCTACCTGAAGCAACGGCAGTCCACCCTGACCGAGACATGGAGCTATATCGTTCCCGCCGAATCAGACAAACCATGAACGAATTGCCGCGCGCCCACCCTCTCCTGCAACGCGCGTCGATGCGGGCGATCCCGTGGGCAGGGCCACCCGTGAGACGGCGGCTGCGCAGGCTGCTGGGCGGCCCGAAGTCGCCCGGCCATGCCATCGACGATCGCCGGCCGCTGATGTTGCGCCGCGTCGTTCTGCTGGGGCTGGTCCTGTTCGGCGCCTGGGTCGGCACCCGCGCGATGGCCGAGGTGCTGCCGGCCCACGGCGGCACGATCCTGGAGATCGGTCTGCTCGGGCTGTTCGGCGTTCTCTTCGGCTGGATCTCGGCCGGCTTCTGGACCGGGGTGATGGGCGCCGCGGCGCTTCTGGGTGGCCCGGGGCGCAGCCGGCTCATGCGCGGCGCACGGGACGCCGATCTTCGGCCTCTCGACGCCTCGGCGCGAACGGCGATCGTCATGCCGATCTGCAACGAACATGTGCCGACGGTCTTTGGTGGCCTCGGCGCCACCGTCGATTCGTTGCGTCGCACCGGTGAGTCGGCCAATTTCGACGTCTACGTGCTGAGCGACACCAGCGACCCGGACATTCGTGCCGCGGAGCAGGCGGCATGGCACGACCTCTCGACACGACTCGCCGTGGAGGCGGGCGGCGACTCCGCGCTTCGCCTGCACTATCGGTGGCGCCAGCAGCGCAGCAAACGCAAGGCCGGCAATGTCGCCGATTTCTGCCGCCGCTGGGGGCGCGGCTACCGCTACTTCATCGTCCTCGATGCCGACAGCGTGATGACCGGCCAGTGCCTGACCTCGCTCGTACGCCTGATGGAAGCGCACCCTGACGCCGGCATCATCCAGACGGCACCACGAGCTTTCGGCCACGACACCTTTCACGCTCGCGTGCAGCAGTTCTGCGCTCGCGCCTATGGCCCTCTCTTCACTGCCGGGATGCGCTTCTGGCAGCTCGGCGAATCGCACTACTGGGGCCACAACGCGATCCTGCGCACAGAGCCCTTCATGCAGCATTGCGCCCTGGCACCGATCGCCGGCGACGGGTCGCTGTCGGGCGAGATCCTGTCGCACGACTTCGTCGAGGCCGCGCTGATGCGCCGCGCCGGCTGGAAAGTCTGGGTCGCCGACGAGCTCGACGGCAGCTACGAGCAGGTGCCACCCAACCTGCTCACCGAACTCCAGCGCGACCGGCGCTGGTGCCACGGCAATCTGCAGAACTCGCGCCTCATGTTCGAGCCCGGCCTGCATCCGGTGCATCGCACGGCGTTCCTGACCGGCATGCTCGCCTATGCGTCGTCGCCGCTCTGGCTCGCCTTTCTCGTGGTCTCGTCGCTGCTTTTCGCACAACACGCCGGCAACGATCCGGCCTACTTCGTGGCGCCTTACCAGTTGTTCCCGATCTGGCCCACGGCGAACGTGAAACTGATGCTGACCTTGTTCGGCCTGACCGGGATCCTTCTCCTGGCGCCCAAGGCCCTGTCGCTGCTGGCGATCATGCTGCGCGGCGAAGCGAAGCGCTTCGGTGGAACCGGCCGATTGCTGGGCAGCGCCGGCATCGAATTTCTCCATTCGCTTTTGCTCGCGCCGGTGCGCATGCTGTTCCATTCGCAATTCGTGTTCGCCGCCCTGACCGGATGGCGGCTCGACTGGAAATCGCCGCCGCGCGATGACGCGGCCACAGGTTGGCGCGAAGCCTGTCTGAGACACGGCGTCCACACACTGCTGGCGATCTTCTGGATCAGCGCCATCGTCGCCAGCAGTGACGCGATGCCGTGGTGGCTGTCGCCGATCCTGCTCGGGCTCATCGGTGCCATTCCACTGTCGGTCTGGGGCAGCCGCGTCGGCATCGGCCGCGCCTTGCGCCGCCGCGGCCTGCTGCTGACACCCGAGGAGATGAAGACGCCGTCGGTGCTCGAGGCGGCGGCGCGCGCCGGCGACGAAGTGAGCGCAGGTCTGGCATCGTTCAAGACCGCCGTCGTCGACGCGGCGACGGGAGATCGCTGTGTCGGGGCCATTCCGGAACGGGCCGGGGCCGCCGGCGCCAAGGCCGAGGCGCTGGCACACCGAATCGAACGCGCGATCGTCGAAGGCCCGGCTGCGCTGTCGAGCGACGACCGGTTGCGCTTGCTCGCCAGCCGCGCCGCGATGACGCGGCTGCAAATGGAGGTGCGTTCCCGTCGCGCCCATCCTGGCTGGTGGCTTCCTGCAACGGCGCTTTCCGCCTCGGAACGCGACCAGGCACGTGGCGCGTCGCTGGCCGGTGTCGTTCAGCCTTCGACACCGAGCGCAGGACACTGAACTGCGTCCTCATCGCGATAGCAAGCAGCTCGCTTTGACCCTGGTGTGGCGTTTCGGGTAAGGTCGTGTGCGTCGGCGCGCTCAGCTGCCGAATACGTACCATGGCCGACGACATCGCCTCTCTTCGCCGAATCCTTGCCTCGAGTCGCACGATCGCCGTGGTCGGCCTGTCGGCCGAGTGGCCCCGACCGAGCTGCTTCGCGGCGAAATACATGCAGGAGCACGGCTACCGGATCGTGCCTGTCAATCCGCGCTATCCGGAAATCCTCGGCGAGCGCTGCTTCGCGAGTCTCGACGACGTCGAGGTCGCCATCGATATCGTCGACGTCTTTCGCCGCACCGAAGACGTGCTGCCGATCGCCGCGCAAGCCATCGCGATCGGCGCGAAGTGCCTCTGGCAGCAGATCGGCGTCAAGAATGTGGAGGCGGCGCGCCTGGTCGAGGCGGCCGGTCTCGATTCGGTGATGGATCGCTGCGTCAAGATCGAGCACGCGCGCCTCTTCGGCGGCCTGCATTGGGCCGGCGTCAACACCGGAATCATTTCGGCACGCCGCCCGCTCTGACGCGAGCCGTCGCCGCCCCGCTTCATGGCCGATCACGTCTACCGAGCCGAGACTCTGGCGATCCACGCCGGCCAGATTCCCGATGCGGCAACCGGCGCGCGGGCCTTGCCGATCTACCAGACGACCAGCTTCGTCTTCGACAGTGCCGAGCACGCGGCCAGCCTGTTCAATCTCGGCACTTTCGGCAACGTCTATTCGCGGCTCTCCAATCCCACGGTCGCCGCGCTCGAGGAGCGCATTGCCGCCCTGGAAGGTGGCCGCGCCGGCCTGGCATCGGCGAGCGGCATGGCGGCCGAGGCGATCGCTCTTTTGACACTGCTGAGCCAGGGTGACCACGTCGTTGCCGCCGGTGCCCTTTACGGCGGCACCGTCAGCATGCTTGCCGTCAATCTCGAGCGCCTCGGCATCACGACGACGTTCGTCGACGCGTCGTCGGCCGAAGCCTTCGCCGCAGCGATGCGGCCAAACACGCGCGCCGTGTTCGCCGAAAGCATCGGCAATCCGAGCCTGGCCGTGCTGGATATCGCCGCGATCGCCGAAGTGGCGCATGCGCACGGCGTCCCGCTCGTCGTCGACAACACCGTTCCGTCGCCGTTCCTCTGCAATCCGATCCGGTTCGGCGCCGACATCGTCGTCCACTCGGCGACCAAG